>NZ_JBSFTE010000018.1:0-144078 GCF_053590565.1 Micromonospora sp. NPDC003197
GGACTCTCGACAAGCCCTATTTTCCCTGATCAGAAGGCACTTCTTCGTTTCCGGTCCACTCCTTGGACAGCCCTTAACGAAGGGCCGAGGTTAACTTGCGGTCGGAAAGGTCTATGCCGGATTGCGGGAGGTGGTGACCGGTTTTAACCTTTTGATCCATGGCTCATGCCGGAGCTGCTGCTGTGGTCCGGTGTGAAGTCGGCCGGCACGGACGATTCTCACAAAGCCCGCCGCAGGTCATCGCGCGAATGGTGATGTCGGCAGTTGGGGCAGCGGAGGGGCTTGGTTCGTCGAATCGATCATTTCGATCTGCCATCGCACGATGATGGGTGCGACGAGCCGGCCAAGGTGCCAGCTGAGGAACCCCGTGGCGATGAGGAGTGACAGGAACGCCAAACTGAATGTCCATTGCCGCAGAAGTAGCCGGCGATTGACGGGAGCGCTGGGCGGCAACCCGTCCTTGAGCGCCGTCCACTGAGGCCAGCTCACAGCCACGACAGCACCTCCTGCCCGACGGTAGCGGCCGACTCGGCGATAGCGGTGTCGGTGACACCGACCGCCTCGTACCTGACGTAGACGAGATAGGTGCCAAGACAGGCGGTGAGGTGAATGATCCGGCCTGTGCCGGGGTCACCCGCGAAAAAGTAGACAGCGGCGTCGCCGAGTGGAATGCGGTATGTGGTGCGGTTGAGGGGTGTCAACAGTGCGGTGTCACGCTTGATGCACTGCGGGCCTTGGCCGTCGTGCCGGCCGTAGCGAACCAAAGCGACCCACAGCGAGGCTCGTACGCCATTCACAGTGGACGTGCTCTCCGCTGAGCAGGTGTTCGAGCGGGTACCGGGGCGGCTTCCCTCCTCGCCCTTGGCATGCAGCGGCCCGCGTTGAGGCACGAAAAGGTCGAACAGTTCAGGTCGGATGAGCTGACACACCGGGCGTGGTGAAGGTGGGTCAACGGTCGCACTCTCCCAGGCCAGCCTCAGGCCGATCACGCCGGCCTGCAGGATGCAGATGGTCAGCGCCGTGAGCTGAATCGCTTTTCTAGAACTCACCCCGCCAGTGTGGCCGAGCTAGGCAAGGACGAAATCTGTCCAGAAAGCAACCGCCCAGGACAGCGGCGGACGAGTGTGTGCCGGCCGTCTCGCGTCATGCTCGGCCAAGGTTCGGATAACCCTACTGTCGCGGCGGTTCACCTGCTGGCACCACACGACGGTTTTGTCTGGAATACTGCCTACAGTCCACCTTGTACAGTGGTGGAAACGCTGATCGGGTCGGCGCCTACCCTCCGGGTACTGGGGCCAGATCCAGGGGCTGGTCAGCTGAAGGACGTCCTCTCATATTCTCCCCGCGTGGAAGTACATGGAGTGCATGGAAAACGAGATCCATGGAAGGTGGGAGAAAAGTAAAAGTAGGGAGAAAAGGGTCTGAAGCCGTGCAGGGCACCGAGTGGGTCGAACGGACTGTAGTGGGCTGCCGGCCTCTAGGTAGTTCTGTGCGAGTTCGTGTCGCAAACTCGAATGGCAGGTACGGATTAATGCATACAGTAGAACGAACAGAAGCTCACATCGAGGATGCGGGCAACATCCTGGTCGCGCCATCGGAGTTGCAAGGTAATGGCTTGGCCAGTGACTTCTGTGGGCCGGTAATCACTCTGGACGACCTTTCTTCTGGTTCGCTCGACCTTGCTCAGAAAACCGTCTATCTGTGCGGCGACATATCTAGCATCAGCGGCCACAAGCTCGATACGGCTGAACGGGTATTCGTTATCCGGGAGTTCTCGCACGGCTACAACGAGGATGATGGCAAGCCTTGGCCCCTCGTAGGCCTCGGCCAAGTCCCCATCCGCGTACCCGGTGTCGGCGTGTACTACCGGCGCTTTTTCGACCCCAGTTCCGATTATTTCAACCGGATCTGTGCAGAGCACTCGTTCCAGTCCCTCACAGAGTCCACCAAGCCTGGGACGGCCCATCGCACCGGAATTTATCTGACCCCCGTCACGCGGGACAGCGGCGAACTACATTTCCGCCTGCTCCGGTGTTCCACCAACCTCTCGGGACCGACCGAGAACTTTCGCGCGACCGACACGGGTATCGTCGATGCCCTGAACCGCGAGGCCGCCTTTGTATTTCGAAACCAAGCGTCGCTGAATCACGTCCTTGCGCAGATCTACCACAACACCCCCACCACCGCTGAGCGCAAGCAGTCCAAGGCCAAGATCTCGGCCCACGCCGACAAGACCAAGGACATGCCCGTCAACGGCATCATGGCCTTCTGCACCTTCTATGGTCAACTCGATAAGCTGCGCCCCTTGACCGAAGACGCCTTCGATTACGGTTTAAATGGTGTCAGCGGTCTGACCAAGCTCCGTTTTCGTCTCAAGGAGCCAGCCGAAAAACGCGCCGGGCACCAGTTCCCTTCGCAGTTCACTCTGACTCTGTATCCCAACTCCGTGTTTTTCATGCCGCTGTCCACTAACCGCCTCTACACGCACGAGATACGGCCCTCGACGTTGGACGCCGAGCTGCTCCCGACGCGCTTGGGGTACGTGGTTCGCTGTTCGAGCGCCGAAGCTGTTCACAAGAACGGCCACACGTTCCTCAAGGCAGATGGAGATCCGGTGCAGCTGGAACCACCCACACCCGAGGGCATGAACGAGCTGCGCAAGTTGTACGCCGAGGAGAACAAGAGTCAAGCCTTTATTGACTATGGCGACAAGTTTCTCTTCAGTATGAACACAGGAGACTACATTGCCCCCCAAATATGAAATCTCGGATGAGATTCGCTCGTACGCTCTGCTCGCTGAGGGAAATCTTTTTGAGGAGCTGTTCGCATCGGCTCGATTTGAAGATGTGGGAAAAGGTAGGCAGGGGGCTGTGCTTGTCAAGGCTGACGAGGCGAGTGGCATTCCTCTCGTACGTACCACCACTCGATACGGTACTCCGGCGCAACGTTTCCGGGCGGTGCACGAGCGGCTGGCGCAGCAGATTAAAGAACGTATGGCGCTTCCTGCTGGCTTCAACAACGCTCTTATCGAGAGCTATGCGAATTCTTATGCGACTATGGGTAGCCATTCCGACCAGGCGCTCGATCTCGCGGATGAGTCGTTTGTTGCTGTCTTCTCCTGCTACGAACGTCCCGAGCTGGTGAACCCGCCGAGGAAGCTGATCGTCGAATCGAAGGAGAGTGGTGGCAATAAGTTCGAGATCCCATTGGTACACAATAGTGTCGTCGTGTTCTCTGTTGATGTTAATCGGCGACTTAGGCACAAGATCGTATTGGATGCATCTGCTCGAACAACCGAGAATCGGTGGCTGGGTATCACCTTTCGAACGTCAAAGACCTTTGTGCGATTCAGTGACGGACATGCATACTTCCCGGATGGTAGGCGCCTTACGCTGGCCGACGACGAACAGAGGCGCGAGTTCTACCAACTGCGGCGCCGTGAGAACAATGAGACGGACTTCACCTATCCTCTGCTGACGTACACCATCAGCGAGAGCGATCTGATGCCGCCCGAACCTATTGAGGATTAGCCTCTGGCGTCAGATCGGCTTGTTCGTGTGCATCCTTGCCGAGAAATCACAGGGTCGCGGCGGCACATCACTCCTCGGGCAGCTTGTGCATGGTGCTCAGCGGAGAGAAGACGACCCAGAACACCCCGAGCAGGGCACCGAGGCTGGCGATCCAGAGAGCGGAACGTACCCCGATCACAGTGCCGAGTACCCCGCCGATCAGGGCACCGACCGGCCGGATGCCGTAGTTGACGGTGCGTTTGAAACCGGAGACCACGGCGAGCATCGTCTCCGGCGTAGCCGCGATTTGCACCGATCCGGCCGCGATGTCGAGGACCATGACGCCCAGCGCGGAGACGAACTCGGCGGCGAACAGCAATGCGAGCACCAGTGGCCGTGGTTCCCCAGCCAGCGGCACAATGCGCCGACCCGGTCTGTCTTGACCCGAAACGCATTCGGCGGAGCCAGCAGGTGCGGCTTACCGCCGGGCCTGGCCTGAGGTGACCAGGATCGGCATCAGTCAGCTACGGAGATTCTGCCAGCATTCCCCTGCCGGGTAGCCGCTTGATGGTCGAACCGGAACCATCCGGAAGGCTTGCCCTTCTAGTCACTGAGTCCCAACGCTGGAACTGGCATCCATGGAGGTAACGGTGAGAACACCCAGCCCCTTGGCCGTGCTGGTGCCGCTGTTCGCGGTCGTAGTCGGGTGCGGGCAAGCCCCGCCGGTAGCAGCACCCGCACCCGTCTTCAGCACACCTGACCCGAACCGGTCGGATTGGCCGAACCAGTCAACGCTCAACAACCATGCCCAGATCGTGCAGAAACTCGGTGAACGGAAGTACCGGGACGTGTTCGCCGGAGTTGAGATCGACTTGTACGGTGATCGAATCATCGTGTACCGACTCCCCAACCCAGCCTTTGACCGGGCAGTCCAAGCGGTGATCTCCGGTCGGGTGACACTCCGGGATGCGCAATACAGCGAGGCTCAGCTCTACGCCTGGCAGGCAACCCTCCACAGCGACTACACCTACTGGCAGCGCAGGGACATCCCGCTGCACACAATCGGGAGACGGCCCGGCGGCACTTGCGTCGAGGTCGGTGTCGAAGATCCGGACCGCCACGGCACCGTCCTCAGGGACCACTATCCGAACATCCCGCTCTGCGTGGCGCACTCCATGGGGATGGATCTGTTGAACGAACCTTCACCATGAGCCGTCCTGGCTTCTGCGGGGGCCCCACTGCGGGTTCTCGCAAGCCAGCCGCAGCACCCCAACCGCATGCCACAACGCAAGGACCTCGACCTCGCCACCCGACGGTCTTTTCCGTCAGGACAGCAGCCCCGTAACGCCGACCGGCTGAGCCACAGTCACTGCACCGACCAGCCACCGTCGGACGGCAGTACGGCCCCGTTGATGTTCACGCCGTCGTCGCTGAGCAGGAACGTGATCGACGCGGCGAGATGTTCGGCCGTGGCGATCGGTGGGATCTGTTGGAGGAAAGGACCGGTGCGACGCTGGCCAAACTGCGACGCGTGGGCGCTCTGCGCCATGCCGGTGGCGACACCGCCGGGTGCGACGGCGTTGACCCGGATCCCCTGTGACCCGTACATGAAGGCGGTGTTGCGCGTGATGCCCAGGACGGCGTGTTTGGACGCGGTGTACGCAACCCCGGCGGCGTTGCCGCGCAGTGCGGCCTCGGAGGCGACGTTGACGATCGAGCCACGGCCGGCGGCCAGCATCACCGGAACCACTGCACGGGTGAGTCGAAACATCCCATCGACGTTGACTGCGAAGACCCGCTGCCACATGGCGTCGGTGACCTCATGGATCGGTGAGAAGTCGTCCACGACCCCGGCGATGTTGGCCAGGCCGTCGACTCGGTCGCCGGCCGCGACGACGATCCGCTCGACGTCTGCCGGCTTCGTGATGTCCGCGGCCACCGCCACCACAGCTTCATCGCCGAATTCGGCGACGAGCTCGGTAAGCCGGTCACCGGTGATGTCGACGGCCACCACTCGCCCGCCCTCACGGGCGATGCGCGATGTAGTGGCCCGGCCGATGCCGGAGGCGGCGCCGGTCACGACGATGGTCCGGCCATCGAAACGGCCGGGTACGATCCGCTCGCGCCATCGACCGTCGCCCTCCTCCACGACGTCCGGCATGGTGCCGCCGTTGACCCGCACCACCAGCGCGTCGATCGCGCTCTGCGGCATCTTGCCCTGGCTGAGCGCGACCAGCTGCTGCAGTGGCAGCTGACGTACGGGGGCAAGCACGCTTTCCTCGAATCCGCTCTGGCCGAGCAACTCGCGCAGGACCGGGCCGCCCTCCGGGTGCTCCAGCCATTCACCAATTGTGTTGCTGCCGGTCAGTGGCTTCGGCGCGTTGGCCATCTCATGTTCCCTTCCCGAGGGCGGATATGACCGGTTGTCGTAACGGTGGGCCTGTGCCGGTGGCGGTTCTGATAGTAGCTGTAAATGCGTTTGGGGGAGCCAGAAGATAGCGCAACAGTGCGTCAACGAGCACAGTGGTTCAGCCGATGGTGCCGAGTGTCAGTCCGAGTAGTGCGGCGAGCCGTACGTAACCTATTCCCGTTCCAATACCGTTGCCGACCAGCTGTGCTCTGGTAACCGCGAGAACCCCGCATTGGAATACCTGCAGGTGATCGATGGTGATACCGGATGGGGCTGCCCGTCCCCGTCAAGGAACCAGCCGCCATGAAGCCCCAGAGCGAGAGGAACGAGAAAGCATGACGACCACGGGCTTGTCGACCTGCGGTGGTCGGTCAAGCAGCTTGTGGCCGTGGTCGTTCGGGTGACCCAGTCATCTGCGTTGAGCTGGTCTTTTGCGAGGCGTGTTCGTACTTGTTGATCGGTACGCCGAGTGCGGGCCGTTGTTTGGTCCGCTGTCGTTGCGGTTGCAGCAGCCGCGAACTGCGCGGATGAGATGGGCGGATGAGATGCGCGGCACCGGCAACGCTCCTTGCCACCTTCAACATATAGCGGACTGGGGGACTTGCGGCAAGACCCCAGTCATACCGCAGAATCGTCGGCCGAGGTCGCAAACTGCGGAAATGTGCTTTCGATGTTTCGTCATTGGCCGACCGGTCGACTCGCCAGAGGAAGGCAACGCGATGGGTACATGCACAACAAGAGCTTCGACAGAGGGCGAGACGCCGGTGATTCGACCGGCTGCTGCGGTGCAACGACGCTCGGCTGTCCCGGAGGTGTCGCAGTGATCGAGCGGTATGTATTGGGCCTGCAAGAGGTTGACCAGACGCAGGTGGCGGTCGCCGGCGGCAAGGGCGCGCACCTGGGCGGGCTGTCGCGGATCGAAGGTGTCCACGTGCCGGCTGGCTTCTGCGTGACGACGGACGCCTTCCGGCGGATCATGGCGGAAGCGTCGTCGATCAACGATCAGCTCGATCAGTTGTCGTGCCTTGAGTTCGACGACGGAGAGGCGATCCGCAGGCTCAGCGCGCAGATCCGCCAGACCATCGAAGGGATCACCATCCCTGCCGATCTCGCGACGGCGATCACCGGCGCTTTGGCCGAGCTCGGCGAACAGGCCGCGTACGCTGTCCGATCCAGCGCGACGGCAGAGGACCTGCCGACGGCCTCTTTCGCGGGCCAGCAGGATACCTACCTGAACGTCGTGGGTCCGTCCGCGATCCTCCGGCACGTCAGCCGGTGCTGGGCCTCGCTCTTCACCGAGCGAGCCGTGATCTACCGCCAGCGCAACGGTATCGACCATCGCAAGGTCCACATGGCTGTGGTCGTACAGCAGATGGCCTTCTCCCAGGCGGCTGGCATCCTCTTCACGGCCGACCCGGTCACGTCAAACCGGAGGGTCGCCTCCGTGGAAGCCGGCTTCGGCCTCGGCGAGGCCCTGGTCTCCGGCCTGGTGAATGCGGACGTGTTCAAGGTGCGTGACGGCGAGATCGTCGCCAAGGCGATCGTCGCCAAGCAGCGTGCGGTGTACGCCTCGCCAGCTGGTGGGACGCAGGTAATGACGATCGACCCGCAACGGCAGGAGCAGCCTGCGCTGACGGACGCGCAGGTCGTGCGGCTCGTGCAGCTCGGCCGGCGGATCGAGGCGCACTTCGAGCACCCTCAGGACATCGAATGGTGTCTGGTCGACGATGACTTCCAGATCGTCCAGAGTCGGCCGATCACCACGCTGTTCCCCATCCCCGCGGCCGGCGACGCGGACAACCACGTCTACGTCTCCGTCGGTCATCAGCAGATGATGACCGACCCCATGAAGCCCCTGGGGCTCTCCCTGTGGCTGCTGACGACCCCCGCGCCGATGTCCGAGGCCGCCGGGAGGCTGTTCGTCGACGTCACCCGGGGGCTGGCGTCGCCGGCGAGCCGTGCGGGTCTTTTGGAGGGCCTGGGAAAATCCGATCCACTGATCGGGGACGCGTTGCGGACCATCATCGACCGCGGCGACTTCGTCCCCTCGCTGCCGGACCAGGGGACCGGTGTGCCGCCGACCGGCGACACGACGACCCCCACCATCGAGACTGATCCGGCCATCGTCGCCCAGCTGGTCGCGCGCACCGAGAACTCCATCGCCGCCTTGAACCATGACATCCGGACGAAGTCCGGACCGGCGCTTCTCGATTTCATCCTGGCGGATATCCAGGAGCTGAAGCGGCTGCTCTTCGATCCGCAGGGCACTCAGGTCATCATGGCGGGAATGGCGGCCACCTCGTGGCTCAACGATCAACTACAGGCGTGGCTGGGCGAGAAGAACGTGGCCGACACGCTCATCCAGTCCGTCCCTCACAACGTCACGTCGGAGATGGGGCTGGCGCTGCTGGATGTCGCGGACGCGATCCGCCCGCACCCGGATCTGGTGGCGTTCCTGCAACGGGTGGATGACGACGGCTTCCTGGACGAGATGGAGGAAGTCGCGGGCGGCCGGGAAGCGCGTAGGGCCATCGAGGCCTGGCTCGACAAGTACGGCATGCGTTGTGTCGGCGAGATCGATGTCAGCCGGCCGCGGTGGAGCGAACACCCTGCCACGCTCGTGCCCATGATCCTTGGCAACGTCAAGAACTTCGAGCCGGGGGCCAGCGAGCGGCGCTTCGAGCAAGGCCGGCAGGAGGCGTGGAAGAAGGAACAGGAACTGCTGGAGCGCCTGCGTGCCTTGCCGGACGGAGAGCGGAAGGCCGAAGAGACCAAGCGTATGGTCGATCGAGCCCGGAATCTTGTCGGGTACCGGGAGTACCCGAAGTACGGCATGGTCAGCCGCTACTTCATCTACAAGCAGGCTTTGCTGGTAGAGGCCGAACGCCTCGTGGAAGCCCAGGTGATCCGCGCCAAGGAAGACATCTTCTACCTCAGGTTTCAGGAGCTCCAGGATGTCCTGCGCACGCACCACGTCGATGATCAGCTCATCCGCCGACGTAAGGCTGAGTTCAGGTCGTATCAGGCGCTCACGCCGCCACGGGTGCTCACATCGGATGGCGAGGTCGTCGCCGGGGCGTACCGACGCGACGACGTGCCAGCCGGGGCGCTGATCGGCCTACCGGTTTCAGCCGGGACCGTCGAAGGGCGGGGCCGCGTCATCCTGGACGTGACGCAGGCCGATCTCGAACCGGGCGACATCCTCGTCACGACCTACACGGACCCCAGTTGGACGCCCCTGTTCGTCGCCATCGCAGGACTGGTGACGGAGGTCGGCGGATTGATGACGCACGGCGCGGTGATAGCACGGGAGTACGGCTTGCCGGCCGTCGTCGGTGTCGTGGACGCCACCCGGCTGATCCGCGATGGTCAGCGGATTCGCGTGCACGGAACCCTCGGGTACGTCGAGATCCTGCCCTGACCGCCGGCGGACTCCGCGCCGCTCGAGCTGAGGGTCGTACTCGGAAATGAAGCCTGGGTAGTACCACCTGGCTGCGGCTTCTGTGCACAAGATGCTAACTTGTGTAAACCGAAGTCAGCTGGTGGTGAGGTGCATACCTACCCGCTCTGTTCCCGGTGCCTTCCGGAGGCGCTGTTGCTTGCTGTACCTGAGTACCGCTGAAAGGACACATGCATGAGTACGACCTACGCAGCCGACAAGGTCGAAACGCAGTACGTCACCACTGGCAGCGCCACGTACGCGTACCGCAGGTTGGGTCCAGCCGGGGGAGTTCCGCTGGTCATGGTGCTGCGCTTCCGCGGCACCATGGACTACTGGGATCCGGCGCTGTTGGACGTGCTGGCCGCCGAGCGCGATGTCATCGTCTTCGACAACCGAGGCCTCGGCCGTTCCTCCGGGACGCCGGCCAGCTCTGTGGACGGTCTGGCGGACGGCGTCATCGACTTCCTCGACGCGCTCGACCTCGTTGAGGTCGACCTGCTGGGCTGGTCTCTTGGCGGGTACGTCTCCCAGGGCGTCGCGTTGCAGCAGCCGAAGCTGGTCCGGCGCCTCGTCATCGCCGGGAGTGCGCCCGGCGGCGCTGTGCCGGACATGCCTCGGATGAGTCCCCAGACATGGCAGATCGCCACCAAGCCCGAAAACGTGGATGAGGACCTCCTCTATCTGTTCTTTCCTGACGACGAATCCGGCCGGCGGGCCGGGCTGGAATCGCTACGCCGCCTGGATGTCCGGCTGGCTGAGTCTGGAACAAGCCTGAGCCCGCAGGCACTCGCCGCGCAGATGCAGGCCGCAGCCACCTTCGGCGGGTACTGGCACCGCATTGAGGAACTCACGCAGCCCGTCCTGATCGCCAACGGTGCGCACGACGTGATGATCGACGCCTGGGGGAGTTGGGCGATGTCGCAGAAACTGCCTGACACGAAGCTTGTGATCTATGGTGACGCTGGGCATGGCTTCCTGTTCCAGCACGCCGAGGATTTTGGCCGAGAAGTGCTGGCATTCCTGCGCTGACAACCCGAATCGGCGAACCCGGCGCGACTTGCCGATGCCGAGCCCTGGGCTGGACCGACAGGCAGATCTCGACGTGCGCCAGGCAGGTACATTCGACCGATGAAAGACCTGCTGGGGGATCGGGACGCCTGGTCGATGGAGAACTGTTCGATCGTGCGGGCGTTCGAGATCATTGGCACGCGCTCGGCGATGCTCGTGCTTCGTGAGGCATTCTTCGGCGCCCGCCGATTCGATGAATTCGCGCGTCGCGTGGGCGTCGGCGAACCTGCGGTCGCCGCACGACTGAAGGAACTCACCGCAGTCGGCGTACTGGACCGTGTGCCCTATCAGGAACCCGGCCAACGAACGAGGTACGAATACCAGCTGACCAAGAAAGGCCGGGACCTGCTTCCGGTGATCATCGCCTTGCGGGAGTGGGGCGACACTTGGGCGGCCGACGCCGATGGACCACCCGTACGATCGGTCCACCGAGGCTGCGGAGCAGAAGTCCGTCCGCGACTATCGTGCGGCAAGGGCCACGAAGTCGCGCCGGAAGAACTCGAAGTCCAGGCAGGTCCCGGCCTGATCAGCGCATAGCGGGCGCACAGCGTGGTGAAACCGTTCGCTGCGGGGTTGGCGGGGCGGTGCGGACATCTCGTATCGGTCAGCGGTGCCATGCTGCCCACAGGCGGGCGTAGGTGCCGCCCTGAGCGATGAGTTCGTCGGGGGTGCCAAGCTCGACGATCCGCCCGTGGTCCATGACGGCTATCCGATCACAGGCCTGGGCCTGGGTCAGTCGGTGTGCCACCACGATGGCCGTACGTCCGTGCAGCAGCGCCGCGCTGGCGCGTTCGAGCTGTCGCGCTCCCGCACTACCCGCTTCGGCGGTCGCCTCGTCGAGAATGACGACCGGTGGGTCGACCAGCGCAATCCGGGCCAGTGCCAGTTGTTGAGCCTGCCCTGCGGTGAGCGGGTGTTCGCCGTCACCGACCCGGGTACGCAGCCCGTCAGGCAGGGCGGCGACCCACTGGTCGGCACCGACGAGTTCCAGGGCAGTGTGCAGGTCCTCGTCGGACGCGTCCGGGGCGGCCAACCGAAGGTCGTCGGCGAGCGTGCCGGCGAAGACGTGCACCTCCTGGGTGACGACCCCGACCAGTCGCCGTAGCTCGTTCGGCGCCAACTCGTCGATCGGCCGGTCGCCCAGTCGTACCTGGCCACTGCTGGCGGGGAAGACGCCGCCGATGATGGCCGCGAGGGTCGTCTTGCCGGCTCCACTCTCGCCGACGATGGCCAGGGACTGCCCGGGTGCGACCTCGACCGACACGTCGTGCAGCACGACCGGCCCGTCGAGGTAGTGGTGCCGTACAGCGGTGGCGACGACGCCGACCGAGCGCCGCTGTACGGATGGATCTGCTGTCCCCGCCATCGGCACCGGGAGGTTGGCGATGCCGACGAGCCGGGCGAGCGCGGCCCCGGCGGACTGGATGTCGTTGAACGTGATCAGTAGCAGCCCGAGCGGGCCGAAGAGGCGGTGGAAGAGCAGGGCAGCGGCGGTGACGTCGCCCACGGTGCTGACGTCACCGCGTACCAGCAGGAAGCCGGCGAGGAGCACCGCGGCGAGCCCGAGCGCCTCGGCGTAGTTCATCATGTTGGCGAACCAGAGGAACCCGCGTACCGCTCCCAGTTGAGCGTCGACCGCGCCCCGGGAGGCGCGTTCGACCCGCAGGCTCTGCCGGTCCTCCATGCCGTACGCGTGGACCGTCCGGGTGCCGCCGAAGGTGGTGAGCAGGCTCTGGGACTGGACTGCGACGGCGCGTCGTTCGGCGGCGTAGCGGCGCTGTGCCTGTGGCAGGAACCGGCGCAGGCTGATGACGTACACCGGGAAGACGATCAGGAACGCGAGCGCGATGCGCCAGTCGAGGGTCGCGAAGCCGGCGAAGGTGATGACGACGGTGACCAGGGCGGCGAAGACGTCGGCGGCGGGCCGGGCCATGGCGGTGACCTGCTCGACGTCGTTGGTGACCCGGGAGGCGACGTCGCCCACTCCGGCGGCCTCCAGCCGGGCGGCGTCCATCCGGAGGGCGTTGCCGAGCACCTCCTCGCGAAGGTCGGCACAGGCACGCGTGATCCATTCGGCGACGAGCCAGCGGGCCGCTCCGACGAGCAGCGCGGCGGCGAGGCCGCAGGCGAGGACCCAGGCTGCCACGGTGAGCAGCGATCCGAGGGTGCCGCCGGCGGCGACCAGGTCGACCAGCCGGCCGAGCAGGATCGGTACGGCGGCTCCCGCCGCGCTCGCTCCGGTCGCGGCCAGGATCGACGTCGAGGCGAGTACGGGGTAGCGCCGTAGCTTCCGGCCGAAAATCGTGGCGGTGGCCCGTCCGGTTGCCACGGGCAGGAGGGTGGCGGCTGCCTTGCTCAACGGAGTACCACTTCGGCGTAGGCGGGATCTTCGAGTAGTTCTCGGTGCCGTCCAATGCCCGCGATCCGGCTGTCGTGCAGGAACACGACGCGGTCGCAGCGGGCCAGTAGCGGGGCGCTGGTGGTGACCAGGACGGTGGTGCGGGTGTCGCCGGCCCGGTGGGTGCGTAGGCCCTCGGCGATGCTGTGTTCGGTGACCGCGTCGACGGCGGTCGTCGGATCGCGTAGGACCGTCACGGGCCGGTCGGCGAGCAGCGCTCGGGCCAGGGCGACCCGCTGTCGTTGGCCGCCGGAGAGGTTGAGGCCGTGGTCGAGCAGTTCACGGTCGAGCCCGCCACCGTCGTCCCCGTGTAGTTCACCTATGGCCGCGGCCACCATCGCCGTGCCCATGGCGGATTCGTCCTGGCCGTCGTCGGTGTGTAGTGCCTCGCGCAGGGTGGACCCGAACAGGTCGACCGTGTGCGGCGCGACGAGCACGACCCGTCGCAGCGAGGCCACGTCGAGCTCGGACATGGAGGTCCCGGCCAGTGTCACCTCGCCACGTTCGGGCCGGCGGGTGCCGGCGAGCAGTTCGCTGACGGCATCGGCGGCGGCGATCTCGGTGGTGACGATGCCGAGCAACTCGCCAGGTTCGATGGTGAGGTCGACGTCGGCGAGGCCCGGCGCGTGGACCTGGTCGAGGCGGATCGCTCCCGGGAGGGCGGTCTGGCTGCCGGAGGTGCTGCCTTCGGCAGCGGCGAGGATCTCGGCGACCCGCTTGGCACTGGCCCGGGAGGTGGCCATCTGGAAGACGCAGTCGGCGAGGTTGAGGACCGGATCGGTGAGGAAGGTGGCCAGCCCGACGACCATGATGAGTTCACCGATCGTGATCCGCTCCTGTAGTGCGAACCAACCGGAGAGGGCGGCTACGACGGCGATCAGCAGGCTCGCGGTGAAACTCGACGCGCTGACGAAGGTGGCCCCGGCCCGGACCGCGCCGATGTTGGCCCGCAGCGAGATGCGGCTGGCGGTGTGGTAGCGGCGGCTGGCTTCGTCGACCCCGCCGAACCCGCGTAGCGGCCGGAGCCCGGTGAGCAGGTCCGACGCTGTCGCAGCGGCCTGGCCGAGGGCCTGTTGCTGCCTGGCGGTACGACGTTCGACCAGTGGGCCGAGCGCATTGAGCCCGAGGATGAGCACCGGAATGCCGACCACCAGCCCCAGGCCGAGCGACCAGTCGATGCGAAGTAGTACGGCGGTCGACACGACGAGTCCGACGAGCGCGGCGACGACGCGGCTGCCCAGTTCGAGCAGTTCGGCGGCGGCACGGGTGTCCGATGTGGAAATCGAGAGCAACTCGCCGGACTGTCGGTTGGTTCTGATTCCCCGCCCGGTGACGACTCGCCGGACGACCTGCATCCGTAGTAGGTGTGACTCCTCCAGGAGCGCCTTGGAGAGGAACCAGTAACCCGTCCGCCACCCCATCGTGAGCGCGGTGAAGAGGCCGAAGAGGCCCAGGAGCGACCAGGTCATCGCCCAGCCGGAGCCGGTGCTGACGGCATGGTCGATGACCAGGCCGATCGCCACGGGTACGAGCGCCTCGCACACCTGGTGCAGCGACCAGAAGGCGGCACCCAGGGCAGTGTGGCGGCGCTGGCGGTGCACCATCGCGCGGATCAGTTGACGGGTGGGCGACTGGTGCGCGACGCCCACGCCCTTGTCCGGGGTCACCAGCGGTGTGCGACCGGGCTCGTTGCCGACGTACCGGTCTGTGGCTTGTGCCATCCCCACCCGCTTCCAAAATTAGGGGAGGCTAACCTATCGTCTCGTGAGGTGTCGTCCGACGGCGGGAGCCGGTTCGACGATTCCGTGGCCCGATTCCCGACCGGTGGCACCTTGACAACGGCACTCGCACTTAGGTTAGCCTAACCTCCGTGGAGGGTAGGAATAGTCAAGGTGATGGCCTTCAGGGTGTCGATCTGCATCTCGGTTACCACGGCGCCACTGTGGTGCGAGAGGCCGCGATCACGTTGCGCGCTGGGGCGGTCACGGCACTGATCGGGCCGAACGGCAGCGGCAAGTCGACGTTGCTGCGCGGACTGGCCCGGCTACACCCGATCGATCGAGGTGAGGTCCTACTCGCCGACGGCACCCCGGCGCGTGCCTTGTCCGCCCGGGAGTTCGCCCGCCGAGTCACCCTGCTCGCCCAGAGTCGTCCCACCCCGAGCGGGGTCACGGTGCGGGACGTGGTGGGGTACGGACGGCACCCCTACCGGGGACGGTGGCGAGCCGACGACCCCGATGGGCCGGCCGTCATCGACCGGGCCATGACCGTCACCGGCGTCACCGCCATGGCGAATCGGTCCGTCGGCGAACTCTCCGGTGGCGAGTTGCAGCGAGTCTGGCTGGCCACCTGCCTGGCCCAGGACACCGCCGTACTGCTTCTCGACGAGCCGACCACCTTCCTCGACCTGCGCTACCAGGTGGAGATCCTCGACCTGATGCGGGAACTTGCCGACAACGACGGCATCGCCGTCGGAGTCGTCCTGCACGACCTCAACCAGGCCGCCGCCGTCGCCGACGAGGTGGTGCTCCTGTCCGCTGGGCGGGTACGGGCCGCTGGCCGGCCTGCCGACGTGTTCACCGAGGACGTTCTCACCGAGACGTACGGAATCCGCATCGAGGTGACCGTAGACCCGGTGACCGGGCTGCTCTCTACCCGCCCCATCGGGCGGCACACGGCCCGGGCCCTCGCCTGACCCCTCAACCATTGACGAACAGAGAAGAAACCATGAAGCGTATCCGTGCGACCGCCCTGGTCGCTGCCGCCGCAGCGCTGCTGCTCAGCGCCTGCGGCACCACCGAGACCCCGGATGCTGGCGACGCCAACTCGGCGTCCCCGTCCGGCGGCCCGGTCACCGTCACCGACGCCCGCGGCAAGGTCATCTCCCTGAAGGCCCCCGCCACCAAGGTCGTCGGCCTGGAGTGGGGCGAGATCGAGATGCTGGTCAGCCTCGGCGTCATGCCGGTTGGCGCCGCCGACCCGAAGGGGTACGCCACCTGGGTCACCGCCGCTCCGCTCGACCCGAGTGTCAAGGACGTCGGCACCCGGGGTGAGCCAAGCGTCGACTCGATCGTCGCCCTCCAGCCGGACCTGGTGGTGATGGCGGACCCACGGGACACCGGGCTGGTCACCCAGTTGGAGAAGTACGTCCCGGTGCTGGTCACCAAGAGCAGCGACGCCACCGACAACATCGGCCGGATGCGCAACGACCTCAACATGATCGCCGCCGCGACCGGCAAGACCGCCGAAGCCCAGAAGCTCCTCGCCGACTTCGACACCGCCATCGCCGATGGCAAGAAGAAGATCGCTGACGCCGGTGCCGCTGGTCACCAGTTCGCCATCGCCGATGGCTGGATGCAGGGCAGCACCGTCTCGATCCGGATGTTCGGTCAGGGGTCGCTGCCCTCCCAGTTCGGCATCGCACTCGGCCTGAAGAACGCCTGGACCGGTGAGACCGACGCGGCGTGGGGGCTGGGACAGACCGACGTCGAAGGACTGACCGTCCTCAAGAGCCAGGATCTGCACTTCTTCTACAACGCCTCGGACGGAACCGACGTCTTCGCCGACGGGCTGGCGAGCAACGCGATCTGGAAGTCCCTGCCGTTCGTTCAGCAGAACAAGCTGCACAAGATGCCCAATGGCATCTGGACCTTCGGCGGACCCCTCTCCGGCAAGCAGTACATCGACCAGTTCGTAAAGGTCTACGCGGGTTGAGCCAGCTGAGCACCTCCGCTCGGGTGGGGTCGGCTACCGAGCCGGCCCCACCCGCGCCGCTGTCCCGTCCCCGGGTCGTCGGCACCTTCGTCCTTACCGCCGTGCTGCTCGTGGTGATCGCCCTGGTGCACCTCACCCAGGGCACCTCCTCGGTCGGAGCCCTCGACCTGCTGCGCCTGGCCACCGGCACCGACGACGAGGCCGCCCGGGTACTGGTCGCCGCCCGCATCCCCCGGCTGTTGACCGGGTTGGCCGTCGGTATCGCCCTGGGCTTCGCCGGAGCCGCACTCCAGTCGCTGGCCCGCAACCCACTCGCCGCACCGGACACGCTCGCGATCAACGCGGGCGCACATCTGGCCATCGTCGCCGTGGCGGCATTCGGGATCACGCTGCCGGTGCTCACCTCCGGGGCGCTCGCCTTCTTCGGCGGGCTGCTCGCGGCGGCTCTGGTCATGGCGCTCTCCGCCGGTGGCCAGGCCGCGACGACCCGGCTGATCCTCGCCGGATCGGCCACCGCGCTGGCCCTCAGCTCGCTGACCATGCTGCTGATGCTCCTGTACGAGCAGTCCACCATCGGTCTCTTCGCCTGGGGCAACGGCTCACTCGTGCAGGGCGACCTGAACGCCTTCACCCAACTCGCCCCGGTCATCGGCATTGCCGCGGTACTCCTCGTGGCGCTCGGGCATCGGCTGGACATTCTCGCCCTCGGCGACGACACCGCCACCGTGCTCGGGCTGGACGTCCGTCGTACCCGGCTCATCGTGACCCTCCTGGCCGTCCTGCTCGCGTCCGCCGCAGTGACCCTGGTCGGGCCGATCGCGTTCGTCGGCCTCTGCGCACCGGTGATCGTCCGGCTGCTCGGCCGGGTGCTGCCCAGCGTGCACCGGCACCGCATCCTCCTGCCGATGTCCGGACTCGTCGGGGTGGCCATCGTGCTCGGCTCCGACGTCCTGCTCCGCGCCGTGCTCGGCGCCCAGGCCGGCGTGGAGGTGCCGACCGGTGTGGTCACCAGCCTGTTCGGTGCGGCACTGATGGTGTGGCTGGCTCGCCGCCACCGGGACGCCGGGCCGACCCGGCAGCCCCCGGGCGGACACGCCGCCATCCGATCCCGGAGCTTCCGCCTCGTCGTGGTCACCGTCTGTGCGGTGGTTGCCGTCGGGGGCGTGGTACTCGGCATGCTCGCCGGGGACACCTGGGTCCTCTTTGGTGACATCGTCAACTGGGTCCAGGGGCGCACCGGTCCGGCGTACACCTTCGTGTTGGACCAGCGATGGCCCCGGGTCGCGGCAGCCCTGCTGGCCGGCGCGGCGCTCGCGGTGGCCGGCACCATCGTGCAGGCGGTCTGTCGCAACCCGCTGGCCGAACCGGGCATCCTCGGCATCACCGCCGGGGCCGGAATCGGAGCGGTCTCCCTGCTCACCTTCGTCCCGCTCGCCGGGGTGCTGGCCATCTCCGGTGCCGCTGGGCTCGGTGCGCTCGTGGCCTTCGCCCTGGTCTACGGGCTGGCCCGGTCCGGGGGACTGAGCTCCGACCGGCTGGTGCTCATCGGCTTCGCGGTGTGGCAGGGCGGTACGGCGATCATCACCTTCATCATCGTCACCTCCGACCCGTGGAACACCGGCAAGGCCCTGACCTGGCTCTCCGGCTCCACCTACGGTCGTACGGCGCCGCAGGTGATTCCGGTGGCGATCGCCCTGCTGCTCAGCATCCCGGCGGTGATCGCGCTCCGCCGTGAACTCGACCTGCTCTCCCTGGACGACGACACCCCCCGGGTGCTCGGGATCCGGCTGGAACGTACCCGGCTACTCGCCCTGGGCGCGGCGGCCCTGCTCACCTCGACCGCCGTCTCCGCCGTTGGCGTGATCGGCTTCGTCGGCCTGGTCGCGCCGCACGCCGCGCGGGCCCTCGTAGGGGGCCGACACGGCCGGGTGTTGCCGGTCGCGATCCTGCTCGGGGCGGCACTGGTCAGCCTCGCCGACACCCTCGGCCGGACGGTCATCGCTCCGGCCCAGATCCCCGCCGGTCTGGTCACCGCCATGATCGGTACGCCGTACTTCGTCTGGCTGCTGTGGCGCTCGCGCAATACCGCGACCGGACCCCGATGAGAACCCATCCGCCCGTACGGCATCCGGGCCGACGGTCGACGTCCAGTGAGGAGTGGCAGTCATGACCAGCACCCTGCCCGTTGCGCCATGGCGTGTCTTCAGTGCCGAGGTACGCGCACTGCGTCAGCTCAGCCCCTCCTTCCTGCGGGTGACCTTCACCGGGCCGGACCTGGACCGGTTCGCCGACAAGGGGTACGACCAGCGGATCAAACTGGCCCTGCCGCTGGACGGGGAGAGCGTGGTCGAACTGCCCGACGGCCCCAACTGGTACCAGCAGTGGCGGGAGCTTCCCGATGACCGGCGGTTCCCGGTCCGCACGTACACCGTTCGGGCGGTCCGCCAGCACCAGCAGGAGGTGGACATCGACCTGGTCCTGCACGGTGACGGCGGCCCGGCGACCCGGTGGGCCCGCCGAGCCCGGCTGGGCGACCGGCTCGGCCTGGTCGGCCCCGACGCCGGCTACCCGGGGGTGCACGGCGGGCTCGAGTTCCAGCCGCCGCAGGGCAGCACCCTGCTGCTCGCGGGGGACGAGACCGCCGCCCCGGCCATCTGCGCCATCCTGGAGCGGCTGCCGGTGGAGACCCGGGGTCACGCGGTGATCGAGGTCCCCCATCCGGACGACGAGTTGCCGGTCACCGCCCCGCCGGGGATGACCGTGACCTGGCTGCCCCGGATTGCCGACCAGTACGGCAGCCGCCTCACCCCGGCCGTGACCGCGCTCGCCGCCGGGATGCTGCCGGGCGGGACTCCGCCCACTGCCCAGGTGCTGCCGACCGGTCACGTCGATCTCACGCCGGCCCAGGTCGTCGAGTCCGACTCGTTGCCGGACGTGGACGTGGATCAGGAGGTCCTCTGGGAGGTACCCACCTCGTCGGCCGACACGGCGCTCTACGCCTGGCTGGCCGGAGAGGCGGGCGTCATCCGTGGGCTGCGCCGGCATCTGGTCGGTGACCGGGGCCTCGACCGCAGTGCGGTGGCGTTCATGGGCTACTGGCGGTTGGGCCGGTCCGAGGGTTGAACCCCGGGGGCGGTTCAGCCCTTCAACGGGTACGGGATGAAGGTGCTGCGGTTCTCGTCCAGGTCGAGTTGCCGGCTGATCGGCGGGGCGGCCCGCTGTGGGCAGGTCATCCGGTCGCAGGTCTTGCAGCCGGGGCCGATGGGCGTGGCGGCCTCGACCGCGTGCAGGTCCATTCCGGCGGAGTAGACCAGTCGGCTGGCATGCCGGGTCTCGCAGCCCAGCCCGATTGCGTAGACCTTGCCGGGCTGGCCGTAGCCGCCGTGGTGGCGGGTGATCGTACGGGCGATCCACAGGTAGCGCTGCCCGTCCGGCATGGCCGCGACCTGGGTGACCACCCGACCCGGTGCGCTGAACGCCTCATAGACGTTCCATAGTGGGCAGGTTCCGCCGGTGCGGGAGAAGGGGAATCCCGTGGCCGACTGCCGCTTCGACATGTTGCCGGCCCGGTCGACCCGGACGAAGGAGAACGGCACCCCACGGGCCCGGGGCCGTTGCAGCGTGCTGAGCCGGTGGCAGACCGTCTCCCAGCCGATGGCGAAGTGCTGGGTGAGCAGTTCGATGTCGTACCGCCGGGCTTCGGCGGCGGTCAGGAACTGCTCGTACGGCAGGATGAGCGCCGCCGCGAAGTAGTTCGCCAGGCCGACCCGGGTGAGGATCTGGGTCTGGATGTCGTCGAACTGCTCCTCTTCGAGGATTTCGTCGATGACGTCGGCGTATTCCAGCAGCGCGATCTGCGCTGCCATCCGCATCGCCTCCTGCCCGGGGCGCAGCGAGGTGGACAGGTGCAGGGTGTGGGTCTGTGGCCGGTAGCGGTGCAGTTCGCCGCTGAGCGCGCCGGTGAGCGAACCGCTGAGCGCGCCGGCGTCGTCCCGGGAGATCCGTACCCCGTGCCGCTGGGCCAACCGGTCCTGTATTGCGGCGCGGACCTCGCCTCGGCGCAGCCCGATTCGCGCGGCCAGCCCTTCGGCGGCCTCGTCCAGGTCCGGTACGTAGTTCTGCCGTCGGTAGAAGAACTCGGTCACCTGGTCGTGCGGGCTGCGGCCGACGGTGTCCCGGTCGCCGACCAGTTCGGCGAGCTGCTCGTCCACCTGCTGGTAGCGGCGATGCAGGTCGATGACGGCTTCCGCGATCTCGGGCAGCCGGGTGGCGAGTTCGGTGAGGTCGGCGAGGCTGGTCCGGCTGGTGAGCGCTTCGCGTAGCCCGGCGACCAGCCGGGGGGTGTCGTGCGGCGCGAAGACGGTCGGGTCGACGCCGAACAGTTCGGTGATGCGCATGAGCACCGCGACGGTCAGCGGGCGGGTGTCGTGCTCGATCTGGTTGAGGTAGCTCGGTGAGATGCTCAGGTGTCGGGCCAGGTCCGCCTGGCTGAGTGCCCGGTCCTCGCGCATCCGGCGGAGCCGGGCACCGGCGAAGGTCTTGGCGATCGCCCTCACCTCCACGTCCTGTCGGCCGGAGCCGACCCGGTTAACAGTCCTGTGAATCTACCTCTTCGCAACTTCGCAAAATGGCATGGGGAATTTTCAATACTTGGCTTCTTCCGTCCCTCGACCGGTCTGCCAGGTTCATGTGACCGTGAGCGACACACGGGCGGACCGGCACCGATCCCACCGAACGGCGGAGGTACGAAGAGATGGAGAACGCAGTCGAGCGGTTGCGTAACGAGTGGAACACCGACCCGCGTTGGCAGGGGGTACGGCGAAGCTACCGCGCCGAGGACGTCGTACGGCTGCGTGGCGCGATCCAGGAGGAGCACACGCTGGCCCGACACGGGGCGGACCGGCTGTGGCGGATGCTGCACAGCGAGGACTACATCCACGCGCTCGGTGCCCTCACCGGCAACCAGGCCGTACAGATGGTCCGGGCCGGGCTCAGGGCCATCTACCTCTCCGGCTGGCAGGTGGCTGCGGACGCCAACCTCGCCGGGCACACCTATCCCGACCAGAGCCTCTACCCGGCCAACTCGGTGCCCGCCGTGGTCCGCCGGATCAACAACGCCCTGCTGCGGGCCGCCCAGATCACCACGGCCGAGGGGGAGCCCGACAGCACCGGCTGGCTGGCCCCGATCGTCGCCGACGCCGAGGCCGGCTTCGGTGGGCCGCTCAACGCGTACGAGTTGATGACCGCGATGATCGCCGCCGGGGCGGCCGGGGTGCACTGGGAGGACCAACTCGCCGCCGAGAAGAAGTGTGGCCACCTCGGTGGAAAGGTGCTCATCCCCACCGGCCAGCACATCCGTACATTGGAGGCGGCGCGGCTGGCCGCCGACGTGGCCGGCGTACCCACGGTGGTCATCGCCCGTACCGACGCCCAGGCCGCCACTCTGCTCACCACCGACGTCGACGAGCGGGACCAGCCGTTCGTCACCGGCGAGCGGACCGCCGAGGGCTTCTACCGGGTCCGCAACGGCATCGAGCCGTGCATCGCCCGGGGCCTGGCCTACGCCCCGCACGCCGACCTGCTCTGGATGGAGACCAGCACCCCGGACCTGGAGGTCGCCCGCCGATTCGCCGAGGCCATCAAGGAGCAGTACCCGGACCAGCTTCTCGCCTACAACTGCTCGCCGTCGTTCAACTGGCGTAAGCACCTCGACGACGCCACGATCGCCAAGTTCCAGCGGGAACTCGGCCACATGGGATACAAGTTCCAGTTCATCACCCTGGCCGGCTTCCACGCCCTGAACTACTCGATGTTCGACCTGGCCCAGGGGTACGCCAACAACGGCATGTCCGCGTACGTCTCGCTACAGGAGCGGGAGTTCGCCGCCGAGGCGACCGGCTACACCGCCGTCAAGCACCAGCGTGAGGTGGGCACCGGCTACTTCGACCTGATCAGCACCGTGCTCAACCCGACCGCTGAGACCACCGCCCTGCGCGGCTCCACCGAGGAGGAGCAGTTCGCATGAGGTACGAGATCATCGGCCCGATGGCGGACCGGTTCGACGAGATCCTGACCGCCGACGCGCTCGCGTTCCTGGTCGCCCTGGACAGCGAGTTCGCCACCCGTCGGGTGGCGCTGCTGGACGCCCGGCGGGCCCGCCGCGCCCGGTACGCCAGCGGGCAACTGCCCGACTTCCTCCCGGAGACCGCCCGGATCCGTACCGACCCCAGCTGGCAGGTGGCACCACCCGCACCCGGCCTGGTCGACCGACGGGTCGAGATCACCGGACCGACCGACCGCAAGATGACCGTCAACGCCCTCAACTCGGGTGCTCGGGTGTGGCTGGCCGACTTCGAGGACGCCACCGCGCCCACCTGGCACAACATCATCGGCGGCCAGCTCAACCTGGGCGACGCCCTGGACCGGCGGATCGACTTCACCGACCCGCGCGGCAAGCGGTACGCCCTCGGCGACGAACTGGCCACGATCGTGGTCCGCCCGCGCGGCTGGCATCTGGTGGAGAAGGGAATCGTGGTGGACGGGCGGCCGATCTCGGCCAGCCTGGTCGACTTCGGTCTCTACCTGTTCCACTGTGCCCAGCGGCAACTCGACGCCGGTCTCGGGCCGTACTTCTATCTGCCGAAGCTGGAGACCCACCGCGAGGCCCGGCTGTGGAACGACATCTTCGTCTTCGCCCAGCACTACCTCGGGCTGCCGCAGGGCACCATCCGGGCCACCACGCTGATCGAGACGATCACCGCCGCGTTCGAGATGGAGGAGATCCTCTACGAACTGCGGGAACACTCGGCGGGCCTGAACGCCGGGCGGTGGGACTACATCTTCAGCGTGATCAAGAACTTCGGGCAGTGGTCCGACTTCGTGCTGCCGGACCGGTCCGCGGTGACCATGACCGTGCCGTTCATGCGGGCGTACACGGAGTTGCTGGTGCGGACCTGCCACCGGCGCGGCGCGCACGCGATCGGTGGCATGGCCGCCTTCATCCCCAGCCGCGACCCGGAAGTCAACGAGGTCGCCCTGACCCGGGTACGGGCAGACAAGCAGCGGGAGGCCGGCGACGGTTTCGACGGGTCCTGGGTCGCCCACCCGGGGTTGGTCGAGGTGTGCCGGGAGGTCTTCGACCAGGTGCTGGGCGACCGCCCGCACCAGATCGCGCGTCGCCGCGACGACGTACTGGTCAGCGCCGCCGACCTGCTCGCCGTCGACAAGACCCCCGGCCAGGTCACGGCGGTGGGGCTCCGCTCCAACATCGCGGTCGCCCTGCGCTATGTCCATGCCTGGCTGGGCGGCACCGGCGCGGTGGCGCTGTGGAACCTGATGGAGGACGCGGCGACCGCCGAGATCGCCCGCTGCCAGGTGTGGCAGTGGGTACACCACGGGACTCCGCTGGCCGACGGTGGTTGCGTGACCGAGGAACTGGTGCGGTCGATCCTCGCCGAGGAGTTGGGCGATCTGATCCGGGGTGCTACGGCCGCCGACCGGGAGCGCGCCGAGCAGGCCGTACGGATCTTCGAGCGGACCGCACTCGGGGAGGACCTGCCGGCGTTCTTCACCACCGACGCGTACGCCCACCATCTCGGGCCCTCGGGCGGAGGTGGTCCGACCCGGGAGGGTCGATCGGCGGCGTGAGTGTCGATCTACATGTCACATAAGTGGGACATGCGGGGAAGCAGGCAGGGCCCCTAGGTTCGGATTTGCGGATATTGATCAGCTCATCCGCCTCGCGATCCTGGGTAACGGAGGACGACGATGTGGAAGAAGGCTGGCGGCGGGCGGCTCGGGAATCACCTTCCCGAACAACTTCACCGCCTGGAAGTGCACCTCGGGTACCGGCACCTACCGGACCAGGGCGAAGTGCCTGAACCTTCCGACCAACACCTACGTCTACCGGTACGGCAGCTGGGTGGGTATCGGCAACTTCTCCTCGGTGACCTGTATCCGTAGCGATACCCGGGCCGAGGTCGTGGCCACGTCCGGCGTGCAGAAGGGCTGACGACGGTACGACCGTTCACAGCCGACCGAAGAACTCCTCGTAGTGCGGTTCGCGGTAGCCCGGCACCGACCTGGCCGCCTCCCGGGCCTCGCCGTGGAGCCGATCCGCAGTGGCCCCGTCGCCGGCAGCCTCGGCGGCGCGGGCCGCCGCGTGTCGGGCCACGGCCAGGACGTACCGGTCGCCGATCTGGGGGGCGAGGGCACCCGCATAAGCCGCGTCGTGACCGGCGGCAACAGGATCGGCGAGATGCAGGTGGGCCGCGGCCCGCGCCAGATACGCCTCGGCCCGGGACGGTAGATCGCCGGAGTGCTCGGTGACAGCGACCGCCTCGGTGAGGCTGGGGATCGCCTCCCGCCACCGTCCGGCCCGGCAGAGCACCTGCCCGCGCATGCTCAGCGCCGCACCCTCAAGACCGACGGCCCGGATCTCCCGCGCGATCCGCAGCGCCTCGGTCACCCCGGCAAAGGCCTCCTCCTCGGCACCGACAGCCATCCGTACCATCGCCGAATTGCTGAGACTGGCCGCCACCAGCAGCGGCGGACCGAAGCTGCGGCGCAGCGCCAGAGCCTCGTCGTGGTAGCGGAGTGCGCTGGCCACGGAACCGGTGCGGTAGTGCAGGACGCCCAGCGCCTCCAGGCAGGTCGAGGTCTGGTTCTGGTTACCCACCGCCCTGAGCAACTCCAGGCAACGCAGCAGGTCCGCCTCCACCAGAGCGGGGTCACCGGTGCCCCGGTTCAGGCCGGCTCGGTAGAAGAGCGCGACAGCGTACTCCAGGGGCATTCCCAGCCGGTCGGTCAACTCCACCGCGCCGTCGATCAGGCTGACCGCCTCGTGCCGATAGCCGTACCGGCGCAACACGGCGACGCTGGCCCAGGAGAGCAGGGCGGCACCCCGGGCGGATTCGCCGGAGCTCTCTGCCGCTGCGGTGAAGGCCGCCAGGATGTTCGCATGCTCCTCAGCCAGCCATCGGACAGCCTGTGCCGGACTGGTCGGCGGTGCGTCCTGCCATGGGGCAGTCGTCCGCTCCCGTCCGACCGACGGGGCCCAGCCGGCGCTCGCCATCCGCTCGATCTCCCGCGCTCCGAGTTCGTACAGCTGGGTCAGTCGGCCCAGCGCGGCCTCCCGGTCGGCCGTCGGGTCCGCAGTGGCCAGCTCGGCGGCGTACAGCCGGAGTAGATCGTGGAGGGCATAGCTGCCTGGCCCTCGGGGCTCGACCAGGCGCTGGTCCACCAGGCGTTCCAGGGCGTCCTCGGCGTGCGCCGACGATTCGTCCAGCAGGGCGGCGACGGCGCGTGGCGTGACGACCGGTAGCCGGGAACCCCCCACCAGTCGGAGCACCCGCGCGCCCCGGCGGTCTCGGTCGTCACCGTCGAGCAGGGCGACGTACGCGTGCGCAATCGAGGCCCGCAGGCTGAGGTCGTCGTACTCCAGTTCGTCGAGGCGCTGCCGTGGATCGGT
The DNA here is from genome assembly GCF_053590565.1 of Micromonospora sp. NPDC003197. Taxonomy (NCBI): domain Bacteria; kingdom Bacillati; phylum Actinomycetota; class Actinomycetes; order Micromonosporales; family Micromonosporaceae; genus Micromonospora; species Micromonospora sp. NPDC003197. The sequence goes on from NZ_JBSFTE010000018.1 coordinate 26,011, forward strand.
GAGCCGGTCCACGAGTTGGTCCAGGGTCCAGTGTGGGCGACTCGCCAGGCGGGCCCCTACGATGCGTAGGGCCAGCGGCAGGAAACCGGAGAGTTCGGCGAGTCGATCGGCCGCCTCCGGTTGGGCGGCGATGCGGTCCGCGCCGCACTCGACCGCAAGCAGCTCCACCGCGGCGTCCCGGGGCAGCAGGCCGACGGCCAGGTGTTGGCCGTTGGGCAGGGTGGTGAGTATCCGCCGGCTGGTCACGATCGCCGTACAGGTCGGGTCGCCCGGCAGCAGGTCCCGCACCTGGGCGGCGTCGCGGGCGTTGTCGAGTACCACCAGGATCCCGCGTCCGGCGATTTCCGAGCGGTAGCCGGCGGTCGCCTCGCCCGGCTGCGTCGGCACCGCGTTGCCCGGCATACCCAGGGTCCGTAGGAACCGTCCGAGTACGTCGATCGGTCGTAGCGGCGGCAGATTGGCGTCGGAGCCCTGGAGGTCGACGTAGAGGGTGCCGCCGGGGTACCGGTTGGCTAGGTGACTGGCGAGTTGGACGGCGAGCGCGGACTTTCCTATCCCACCCGGCCCGTGCAGACCGAGGACGGCGGGTGGCGCGGTCCCGTCGAGCCAGCCCAGGATGGTGGCTATCTCCTCCTGCCGACCGACGAAGTGGGCGATATGGGCGGGCAGCTCGCGCAGGGGCCGGCGTGCGGACACGGTCACGGTGGCCGGCACGTCAGTGGACAGCTGTGGACTGTGATGCAGGATGTCGCGGTAGAGAGCCTGGAACTCGGGGCTGGGGTCCAGGCCGGTCTCGTCGGCCAGGACGTCTCGGGCCCGGAGATATGCGGCCACCGCGCCAGCCACGTCCCCGGTACGGTAGAGCGCGGTCACCAGCTGTCCCCAACTGCGTTGCCGGAGCGGGTGAGCCGACACCGTGTCACGTAGCGGCCCGACCAGCGCGGCGGCGGCCCCGAGGCCGAGTTTTGTCTGGACCAGGTCCTCCTCGACCAGCAGCCGTTCCTCGTCGAGGTGGGTGAGTCGGGCGGCGAGCGCGGGGGACAGGGGTAGGTCGGTCAGGGGCGCCTCCCGCCACAGCCGTGACGCGGTACCGAGGCTGGCCTCGGCAAACTCCAGCCGTCCGGCGGTCAACGCATCCCGACCCCGCTGGGCCGCCTCTCGAAACCTGTCCAGGTCACGCTCGCCCGGCTGCACCTCCAGTAGGTAGCCGCCGGTACGGGTGTGCAGGCGGCTGGCGACCTCCGGCGCCACGCGCAGCGCCCGACGCAGGCCGTGTACGTAGGTGCGGAGGTTGGCGGGGGCGGACATCGGGCGCGGCTGACCCCACAGCATCTCCACCAGATGGTCGGTACGCAGCACCTCGTTCGGATCGAGCAGCAGAGTGGCGCAGAGCAGACGCTGCTTGACCGAGCCGAGGTGCACCGGCGCGTCGTCGATTCGTACCTCGAGCGTCCCTAGCAGCCCCCACCGGATGTTTGCCACGCCGCTTTTTCTAGCAGAGCGGGCAACCCTCCCAAAGAGACTGACCGGTTTTCGCGGACGCTCTCCGGACCGGGGTCGTTGCGGGCGCGGGCCCGGCTTACCGATCGAGCGTCGGTCCGGCGAGCTGGAGACCCATCGCGATGCGGGTCAGCCCGGCTTTGTTGGGCGTACCGGTCTTCTGCCGGATTCGATGCACATAGGTGTCCACGGTCGTTTTGGACAGTCCTAGTCGAGTCCCAATCTGCTTGTGGGTCAGCCCACCGGCGACGAGCCGGAGGACTTCCCGCTCGCGTGGGGTCAATGCCCTGGGTAGCTGGATACCATCGGGTGTTGGGTCAGCCTGGCCGGGAGCGACCTGGGGTGATTCAGTGGCGAGCGCGGCCCGTAGCTCCCCGTCGACGTAAAGGTCGCCACAGGCAACCGCGCCGATGGCCCGGATCAGCGTGCCGGCGTCGGACTCCTTACCGATGTAGCCGCCGGCTCCGTGGCGTAGCGCCGTGCGTACGTCATCGGGGCGGCGGGACGCGGACATGATCAGCAATCGCAGGTGTCCGGGCAGCAGTGCGGGCAGCGGTGGCCCAGAGAAGGGGTCCACGACGACCACAGCTGGCTCCGGCCCCGGGATTCGTGGATCGCACTTGGCCAGTGACGGGAAGAGACCAGCGAACCGGATGCTGGCTGTTTCCCGGAGCACCTCCGCCACACCTCGGAACGTGATGGACCGATCGTCGACGACGGCGACCAGGAATTCCATCCGCGTCCCTTTCCGCGGCCGTGGGACATGCCCACGGCCGCTGCCCGCCTCCCGAAGGGGAACCGCCTGGCTCTCCTGGCAGCCCTACCACGGTAGGCACGGCGACCTACAAAGTAGCTACAAGGGACGTACAAGCCTGGTCACCCGCGGCGGACGGGTCACTTCTGCAGGTGGTCGGTCCACCTCACCGGACGCAGTCAGGAAGGGTCCAGTCCCACAGTGCCGGTCGAGCGCAGATGTTGATGCCGGGCTGGTCGAGGATGTCGTCAGGCAGCCCTGGGGCGACGGTGAGGTCGGGGGTCGCGGTGATCACCTGCCCGGGATCGGTGCTGGTCCCGGCCGCGCCGGCGAGCGCGAGCAGGACCAGGCCGGGCAGGAGTAGCCGAGTGGTGCGGGCACCACTGGTTGTCGTACGCACGGTGTCGTCCTTTCATGGTCGAGCTGTCAGAGAGAGCGTGACCGAAAACGCGTACGCGGTCGAGGGCAGCAAACCATTCGGCTAGCTCGACATCGTCCAGTTGGCTCAGGGGGACCGGGATTTCCGGCCAGCGGTTTCTCCTAGCGTGTGGCGACCTGGGGGTCGTACCAGCTTTGGGTAAGGAAGAAGTCCCGGATGTCCTCGGCAAGTAGCTCCGGTACCTCCATTGCGGCGAAGTGGCCGCCGCGCTCGAACTCCGACCAGTGCCTGATGTCGTACAGCCGCTCGGCCAGCGGTCGTACCGACTGCGTGATGTCGTGTGCGAACACCGCCACGCCAAGCGGTACCGGGCACGGCTCGGTCCGTCGCGGAGCGTCGCGGTGCAGCCGGGCTGAGGAAGCCGCGGTGGCGGTCAGCCAGTACAGCGAGATGTTGGTGAGCATCCGCTCGTCACTGATCTGCGAGCGAGGGTCCGTCCACTGTGCAAAGCGCTCGGCGATCCAGGCCAGCTGACCCACCGGCGAGTCGGTCAGCGCGTAGCCGATGGTCTGCGGGGTGGTGGCCTGCAAAGCCTGGTACGGCGGACGGTTCGCCATCAGCTGCCGGACTTTGTCCAGACGCCTTTCATCCTCCTCGGACAGTTCGGTGGCGCCGTCCGGATCCGGCCGGGTCGGCAGGTAGTTGACGTGCACCCCGACGACCTGATCGGGTGCCACCGCGCCGAGCGCCATTGAGATGCCCGAACCGAAGTCGCCGCCCTGCGCGCCGTAGCGCTCGTAGCCGAGTCGGCGCATCAGTTCCGCCCAGGCCCGTGCGACCCGGACGATGTCCCAGCCACGCTCGTGGGTCGGCCCGGAGAAGCCGTAACCCGGGATGGACGGGATCACCAGGTGGAAGTCGCGGGACAGCGGCTCGATCACGTCGAGGAACTCCAGGAACGAGCCGGGCCAGCCGTGGGTGAGGATCAGTGCGAGCGCGTCCGGCTTCGCGGACCGGACGTGGACGAAGTGGATGTTCTGGCCGTCGATCTCGGTGGTGAAGTGCGGAAGCTCGTTGAGGGTGGCCTCGTGCTCACGCCAGTCGTAGCCGGTGCGCCAGTATTCGGCCAGTTCCTTGAGGCGTGCCAGTGGGAAGCCGTAGTCCCATCCGGCGTCGTCGACCTCGTTGGGCCACCGGGTGCGGGCGAGTCGGTTGGTCAGGTCGTCGAGGTCGGCCTGGGGGATGTTGATGCGGAACGGCTTGATCACGGTCCTGCCCTCCATGAGTATTCATTTGGCGGTTAAACGTTTGGACGACCAACGTTTGGTGTCCAAACGATATCGCAATCGTTGGTGCCCCCAACGATTCGTTAGACTTGTCACATGGAGAACCCACCCGAGAAAACGGCTGCCAGCTGGGAAAGCCTGCCCAGCTGGCTGCTCACCCAGACCGCCAGCCACGCGCACCGCCTGGTGTCCGAGGGCTTCTCGGCCGTGCACGCCCGTGGCTACCACTACCGCCTACTGGCGACGTTGGAGGAGATCGGCCCGGCCAGCCAGGCCGCGCTGGGTCGCCGTAGCGGCATCCACGTCAGCGACATCGTCGCGACGATCAACGAGCTCGCCGAACGCAAACTGGTCGAGCGCGCCCCGGACCCCTCCGATCGGCGGCGTAACATCATCTCGCTGACCGTTGCGGGCAAGCGGCAGCTGCGGCGACTGGAGAAGCAGCTGGCCGAAACCCAGGACGAACTGCTGGCTCCGCTGTCACCCGAGGAGCGACAGCGGTTGACCGGGCTGTTGTCCAGGCTGTTGGACCACCACAACCGGCAAGAGCAGCCCGGCGTACGGCAGTAAGGGCGGTGCCGTCAGGCGGAGGTCGATGCCGAGGCGTGTCGCCGCATCAGTGCGACGTACCCCTCTTCCAGGGATGGAGTCACCGGCGTCGCGTCGGGGCTGGGGCGTACCGCGCTCACCACCCGGTAGACGGTGCCGTCGGCCCGGCTGACCGCCGAGACCACCACACCTTCCGCAGGCGGTGCGCCAGTGGTGTGCAGCTCCCAGGTCGCGCCCTCGCCGGTCCGGGCCAGGTCGGCAACCGATCCCGTGTAGATCACCTGACCGGCGGCGAGCACGGCCGCGTCCGGGCAGGTCTGCGCCACGTCCTCCACGATGTGGGTGCTCAGCAGCACGGTGCGCTGCCCGGCTAGCCCCGACAGGAGGGTCCGGAACCGTACCCGTTCCTCCGGGTCGAGGCCGGCGGTGGGCTCGTCCACGACCAGTAGCGCCGGGTCACCGAGCAACGCCTGGGCGATCCCCACCCGTCGCCGCATGCCACCCGAGAAACCCCTCATACGCCGGCCGGCCACCTCCGCCAGCCCGACCATCTCCAGCAGTTCTCCCACCTGCCGGCGTCGCGCCGCCGGGTCGTCGAGTCCCTTCAACAGGGCCACGTAGTCGAGGAACTCCCGGGGCGACAGGTCCGGGTAGAGCCCGAAATCCTGCGGCAGGTAGCCGAGCCGGCGCTGTACGGCGAGCCGACCGGCTCGCCGGGTCAGGTCGTGACCGCCGACCGAGACCTGCCCAGCGCTGGGGGCAAGTACCCCGGCCAGGACCCGCATGAGCGTGGTCTTGCCCGCACCGTTGCCACCGAGCAGGCCGAACATTCCGCCGGGCACCGCCAGATCCACCCCACGCAACGCGGCGACCCGGCCGAACGAACGGCGCAGTCCGGTGATCTGAATGTCCATCTGAGTCGCCTCCGGTGATCAGGTCGCGCGTCGGCGACTCTGGAGCAGGCCGGCCACCAGCAGGGGGAGCAGGCCGGCGAGGACGAGCAGCGCGATGCTGGCTGCGGCGGTCGCGGCGGTTGGTGCCGGCCGCAGGAACGACACCGGGCCGGGTATGCCCGCGTGGTTGACCGGGGTGCCCAGCAGCCAGCTGGTCGCGTAGCCGCCGATCGGGGTCAGCAGGGACCCGGTGAGGGTCGGCAGGGTCACCGGAAGGAGCACGTTGCCCCAGAACCAGTACCCGACGAACAGCACCCGGAACAGGGGCGCGCTCAGGAACAGCGGGCAGACCAGCGCGAACCCCGCCACGAACGCTAGCCCGGGGAGCAACACCAGGGCGAACGTCACGACACCCCAGGGCAGCATGGCGGCGTCGCCCCGCCGTACCGCCTCGTAGCCGCCGGCGGCGAGCATGGCGAGCAGGGCGGGTGTGCCAGTGGCGGCGACGCTGCCCAGGTACGTGCCGCCGAGCCGCCCGCCCACGCCGATCGGCAGGCTGGCCAGCAACTCGCTGGTACGCAGCCGGCGGTCGCGCAGCAGCCGGTCGGCCAACGCCATGCCGAACCCGATCGGCACGATGACCACGAACAGGAACGCCCAGCGGGTCATCACCTCCCGGGCGGAGGCATCCGGTGGTGGGGGCGCGTAGCGCGGGCCCATCCCGGAGCGGGCGACGGCGAGCAGCCCGGTCAGCAGTGCGATTGTGATCCACAGTGATCGCTTGCGGATCTGCATTCGGAACTCGTACCGGACGACCGCCAGTACCTCTCCCATTCGGGTCACACCTCCTCCTCGGTCAGCATTCGTTCCGGCTGGCGCAGCAGTACGGCAGCGCCGACGGCGAGCGGTACGGTCACCGCGACGAGTAGCAGCCGGTCGGCGACCCAGCCGGAATAGGCGTCGAGCCGGGTGACCGGAAACAGGTAGAACGGCCGTAGCCAATCGTGTTCCGTGAACGCCGGGGTCAACAGCTGCTGCACCAGCCACATGCCGGCGGGCACCGTCGTGGCCAGCAGCAGGCTGCGGGTGAGCAGCCCGACGAGGATCGCCAGGCTGGTCAGCCACGCCGCCGACGGTGCCCAGAGCAGCGGTGACAGCAGGGGTGTCGGGGCGTACCAGAGATCCGCCGACCAGACCGCGACCGTGAAGACGACGGCGATGGCGGCGGTGGCCCCGCCCAGGAGGGCGAGCCGTCGGCCCAGGACCACGGCGTACCTCGTGGGCAGCGACAGGTGCAGTTCGCGGGCCCGTCCGACGGCGACCACCGACGCTGCGGCAAGCGCCACCGCCAGGGGCAGCAGCGCCTCCAGGCCGGTGAGCAGGATGCCGGAGAGTTGTACGCGTTCCGCGCCGTTGCCGCTCGCAAGCAGCGCCCCGGCGATCGTGACCAGGACCGCCAACGCCGGTGCGGCGGGGGCGACCCAGCCGAGCCGCCGTACCTCGTGCCGCCAGATCTCCACGCCCCTTGAGTGCATCCAGCTCGTCGCGTGGTTCACTCAACAGAGGGGTGATCCGGCTCACTCAGCGTCCGAGTCGTGCCGTCCGGAGCGGCGGCAGCCGGGGGAGGAGCAGCAGGGCACCCGCCACCAGGGCGCCGGCCACGGTCAGCGCGGGCCATGTCGTACGCCACGCCGCCTCGATCACGCTGGCGAGTTCGGCGTCGAGCGAACCGGAGACGGCCAGCGCCCGCAGCGTCCACAGTGCTAGTGCAGCGGAGCCACCGACCGCTGGGCGCCACGTCGACGCCAGGGCGAAGCTGACCGCGGAGAGCAGGACCATCGGGCCGAGCCAGGCAGCGAGCAGCCGGCCCGGCTCGCCGGCCCCGGCCAGACTAAGTGCGAGCGAGCCGACCATCGCAGCCCCGAAGATCACCCCCAGTACCAGGGTCAGCCGGGCGAGCAGGATCGTGCGTACCGACGTCGGCGTGGCCCGCAGCAGCTCGCCCGACGGGTCGTCGTCGCCGCAGGCGGCGGCGACCACGAGCGCCGCGACCAGCGGGACGACCGTGGCGAGTACGGCTTCCGCCGGTGCCGTCGCCCACCCCGCGACGGCCGTCCCGGCGGCGAGCACCAGGGCGGCGACGATCCACACCCGCCACCCCACCAGTCGCCACTGATGGGCCAGCAGTCCCACGGCGCGGGCCACCGGGCGGGTGCCGGGAACCGCCCGGTAGGGCGGTGGTGTTCCAGGCCGAGGCGACGGTGGGGTGAGGCGGTCGCGCAGTGCCGAGAAGAGGCCGGTCGGCGCGGGCGCCAGCTGATCGCGGACCCCCTCGGCGATGCGCTGCCAGGCGCTGGTGTCCTGTCGGCACGCGGCGCACTGGGCCAGGTGCGCGGCGACCGCTGCCGCCGCGCGGTCGGGCAGCGTGCTGGCCGCGTACTCGGCCAACCGGTCGGTTGGATGGCTCATCGGTGGCCTCCCCTCGTCGTAACCGGGCGGGATGTCTCGGGCACCTGGTCGGTCTCGGCTGGCAGAGCCCGGGCCAGGATGGCGCGGGCGTGGTGGAGTCGACTCTTGACCGTGCCGACCGGTACGTCGAGCACGGCGGCGATCTCGTCGTGGGCCAGCCCGGCACCGAACGCGAGGTCCAACACCTCCCGATGGATGGGGGCCAGCCCCGCCAGCGCGGTGGCGACCGCTCGGGCGTCGGCCCGGGCGAGGGTGACGGCTTCCGGGCCGGGCTCGCCGGTGGCCTGCTCGGCGGCTACGTCGATGGGCAGGTGCAGTGGCTGGCGTCCCCGCATCCGGCGCAGCGCCTGCCGTCGGCAGATCCCGAAGAGCCAGGTCCGTACGGTGGAACGCGCCTCGAAGGAGGCGGCGGCGTGCCACACGGCCAGGAGCGTGTCCTGAAGTGCCTCCTCGGCGCTGAGCCGGTCGGCGAGCAGCCCTTCGGCGTACGCCAACAGGGCCGGTCCGTGCCGCGCGTACAGTCGTTCGAGCGCCGCCTGATCTCCGGCGGCCACCTGGTGTAGTAGCCGCCGGTCGGCGTCCTGTTGCCCGGCGACCGTCGCGTCCATCCCGTCCTGGGTAGCCGCCGCCGCCGCACCGGTTCACGCCGGTGGGCTCGATGTGACCGGGGTCACCGCCGCGGATTGTGGTGCGGGTCACTCCCCGTAATGCACCGGTGCGGACAGGAGAGGTCGTCTTGCCTAACGTGAGAAGAGGCGTGGACACGGTCGACGAGGCGGAACTCGTGCGCCGTACGGCCGCAGGTGACCGACGGGCCTTCGACGAGTTGTATCGCCGTACGTCGCCGTGGCTGGCCGTACGACTGCGTCGCCGGTGTGCCGACGAGGACGTGGTCGCCGACGTGATGCAGGAGACCTACCTCGCGGTCTGGCGGTCGGCGGGAAGCTTCGCCAGCGCCGCCACCTCGGGCAGCGCGGTCGGCTGGCTTTGGACGATTGCCGCCAACCGGCTGGTCGACGCGTTCCGGCGGCGGGCCCGGCAGGCGCAGGTGCCGGCCGTGCCGCTCGCCGAGACGGTTGCTCCGGCCGCCGAGGACGAGGTGATGGCCGGTCGGGTCGACCAGAACCTCGAACGTGCGCTGCTGACGCTGCCGCCCGAGATGCGCGAGGTGCTGCGCGCCATGGTGCTCGACGGGCTCACCTCACGCGAGACAGCGGTGCTGCTCAACGTGCCGGAGAACACGGTGAGGTCCCGCGCCCGGCGGGCCCGGATCGCCCTGCGGGAGGCGCTGTCATGACCACACACCCCAGTCTCGCCGCGATCGCAGAGTATGCCGGCGGCGGCCACGGCCTCGACGAGGCCACCGTCTGGTCGGTTGAGGTCCACCTGGAGGACTGCGCGGAGTGCCGGGCTCGGCTGGCGGGCAGCGCGGCCGGCAGCACTCTCGACCTGCTCGACCGGGTAGCCGCCGGGATCGACCGCGAGATCACCGCCGGGCCTGCCCCGGCCCGGCAGGCCCGCCGCTGGTTGGTGCTGAGGCGTCGCTGGCTGGTCGCCGCGCTGTTGCCCTGGGTCGCCATGACCGTCCCGGTGCTGCTCGGCGCGCTTGCGCTGAACCAACTGCTGCCCAATCTGCCATCGCTGGTGCTGCTGCTCGCCCCGGTAGCACCGCTGCCCGGGGTGGCGTTTGCCTGGAGCCACCACCTCGACCCGGCCGGCGAACTGATCGCCAGCACCCCGGCGGCCGGCCTGATCATGTTGCTGCGGCGCACCCTGGTGGTGCTCGCCGTGATCGTTCCGGTGCTCACCCTGTTCGGAGCCGGCACCGGGACGTCGCTGGCACTGATGTTGCTGCCGTGCCTGGCGTTCACCGCCGGCACCATCGCGCTCGGCGCACTGATCGGCGTATCGCGCGCCGCGGTCGGCCTCGGCACACTCTGGGCGCTGGCCGTGGTCGTGCCCACGGTGGTCACTGAGGACATGCCGCTCGTGCTGCGGCCCGACAGCACCCTCTTCTGGGCGCTGGCCGCTGCGGTGTTGTTCGGCATCGCGGTGAGTCGCGCCGGCGAATTCCGTCGGCTGACCAGCCACCGATGAGCTTTCCTTCTCCGCTACGAAAGGTATCTCCATGCGTACAGTGAGCGCGGCCGAGACGGCCGCCGTCACCCATCCCTGGGCCGTGCACGCCGACGGCCTGCGGGTGAAGGCCGGCACCCACCTGGCCGTCGACGGCCTCGACCTGGCCCTCGGTGCCGGCGTGCACGCGCTACTCGGACCCAACGGCGCCGGCAAGACCACGCTGATGCGCGCCCTGGCCACCGTGGCCAAGCCGGCCGGCGGCACGTTGACTCTGCTCGGCGCAGCCGTCAACGACCGTACCGACCTGCGGCGGGTGCGCCGCGGCCTCGGCTATCTGCCGCAGCAGTTCGGCTTCTACCCACGATTCACCGTGCGCGAGTTCGTGGAGTACATGGCCTGGCTCAAGGAGATGCCGAAGTCTGCGGTGCCGGCCGCGGTGCAGCGGGCGATCGACCGGGTCGGGCTCGCCAAAAAGGCCGACGCGAGGATGAAGACGCTCTCCGGTGGCATGCTGCGCCGGGCCGGCATCGCCCAGGCGATCGTGAACGACCCGGAGCTGCTGCTGCTCGACGAGCCGACCGTCGGCCTCGACCCCGAGCAGCGCCTCGACTTCCGCGAACTGCTGCGCGACCTCGGGGTCGACAGCTGCGTCCTGGTCTCCACCCACCTGGTCGAGGACGTGGTGGCCGCGTGCACCGACGTCATCCTGGTCAATGAGGGTCGGCTGGTGCATCGGGGCACCACCGACTCGCTGATCGCCGCGGGCGGTTCCGGCGACGTCGGTGACAGCCCAGCCGAGCGGGGCTATTCCGCCCTGCTGCGCCGTCACCGGGCGGAGGCGGGCCGATGAGCCGCATGCTGCGCATCGAACTGCGTCGCTCCGCCGCCCTCGGCGCTGCCCTGGTCCTGCTGCTCGCCGGCGCGATTGCGTGCTACGCCGCCCCGGGGCGCTGGTCGTCCAGCTGGATGGCGTTGGCCATGATCCAGCGGGAATACCTGGTGTTGTTGTTCCCCCTGGCGCTGGCGGCCGGGGCCTGGCAGGGTCGCCGGGAGAGCCGGAACGGCCTGGCCGAACTCGTCGGTAGCACGCCCCGACCACGCCCCCAGCAGGTCCTGCCGCTCCTCGGCGCGCTCGGCATCGCGGTAGTCGGCGGTTACCTGGCGGTCCTGGCGGTAACCGCGCCCTGGATCGCCGGCACCGCCAGCTATCTCCCGGCGGCGGCGTTCGCCGTGGTGGCCGTCGGGGCTCTCGCCGTGGTCGCGGCGGCCTGGCTGGGCCTCGCGGTCGGCCGCCTGTGGCCGTCGGTCGCCGCCGGGCCGGTGCTCGCCGTCGCCGGCATCGGCTGGCTGATGGGCTTCCCCGGAATCGTCAGGGGCCAGGAGTGGCTGGCCGCGTTGTTCTCCCCGATGTACGGAATGAGCCAGATCAGCGACTACGAGACGGTGTCCGGTCGGCTCACCACGGCCCAGGCGGTGTGGCTGGGAGCCCTCGTCGTCGGCGCGTACGTCCTGCACTCGGCGAAGAGCCGCCGGACCCGGGTGGCGGCGCTGCTGCCAGTGGCGCTCGGCGTGGCCGTGGCGATCGCGGTGATGCCGCACGACCGCTACCTGCCGCGCGTGATCGACCCCGTCGCGCAGGAACTCGTCTGCACCACGGACGCCCCGAAGATCTGCGTCGCCCGGATCCACTCCTCCCTGTTGCCCGAAGTCACGCCCCGGGCACGGCAAGCGCTTGCACTGCTTGCGAAGTTGCCGCAGCCGCCGGCCGAGGCGCACGAGGACACCGCCACCTGGGGTCGCGACATGCCCGAGCCCCTACCGGACCCGGCGGGAATCGCGCTGATGACCATCCAGGTCGATGATCGCGGTCACCTCGCCTCCCCGAACGACCTCGTGCCGCAGATCGTGGCCCGGAAGTTCAGCAACCAGGGTCAATGCCCGCCGAAGCCGGGATTCCGGACCCCCCTCGTTCTGCGGGCGGCCACGTACTGGCTGGTCGGCACCGAACCACCGGCGGAGCCTGGCTTCGACGACGGCGGCGAGTGGAACAACCAGGTCCGCCAACTGTGGCAGAGCCTGCGGGAACTACCCGAGGCGGAGGCGTTGGCCCGGGTGACGGCAGTGCGCGAGGGTGCGCTGAGGTGCGCCGACCTCGACGAGATCGTGCGCGGTAAGTAATGCGGTGGCCGACGCTCTACCTGCGGTCACGTCGGGTGCCGCTGGCCCTGGCCGCGGCCGTCGTAGGCATGGTGGTGATGTGGGTGCTCGGATCGGCCTTCAGCGACGGCGCCCCGGGCGTCACGATGGTCGTGCTCACCGTCCTCCTGCTGGTCGTGGCGCTCACCGCCACGCTGGGCGGCCCCGACGAGGAGCTCGACCGTACTGCCGCACAGCCCTGGGCGCCGCGCCGGGTCACCCACCTGCTCGCCGCGCTGGCCGTGGTGGCCGGTCTACCGTTCCTGACCCACCTCACCGGAGTCGGCTTCGGGCCGGCCTGGCTGGTGATCCGGGACGCTGCCGGCCTGCTCGGTCTGACCGCGTTCAGCGCGCCACTGTTCGGGGCGGTCCGGGCCTGGTTCGTGCCGCTGGGCTGGACCCTTGCCGCGGCCGTCTATCCGGTGACCGGCCACCTGCTCGGAGAGATCCTGACCTGGCAGTCCCAGGCACCGGGTAACACACCGGCGGCGGTGACAGCCATGCTGCTCGCGGTCGGCGGTCTCATCGCGTACGCAGTCGCTGGCCCCGCCCGGCGTGCCCCCGCAGAAGCCGCCCTCTGAGAATCGGGTCGTATGCCTGCCGGAAGAGACACCGAGCCCCTGGCCCTTCATCGAGGGGCCAGGGGCTCGACGTTCGTCGCACGATGGCGAGGGGTTTCTGGCCCTGCTCGGACCACCACCGGCAAGTGCAACCAGGCGTACGGCGGTAGCGGTGGTGCCGTCAGCTGATGGGTGATGTCGAGTAGGTGAGTTTTCAATCACCAATCTCGCCATTTGGGCGGATTTATCGATCTGTATAGCGCTGTGCTGCCGGTCGGTGTCCGGCGAGTGTCGGGCCGGGGTGACCGCCACCCGGTGCGGGGCGCGTGTCGAGTCGACGGCTCGCCGCCAACCAGACCCTGATCGACCAGCGAATGTGGTCGTTGGCGCGGCGGTTCGAGGGTCGAGGTCGGCCTGGTGTCTCGAGTGGATGGTCGCGGATGTGGTCGGCGGTCTCGCTGTGGGTGCGCCGCATTTAACAGCAAGATTCTCAATATTTCCAGCCTTCCATGTCTGATTAATGATCGTTAGGCTTCCGTCCCGCTAGATCAATTTGTGCCTGGTCCTGCGCGTTGTCCGCGCTGGTCCAGGTGGGATCAGGAAGCGAGAAGATGGAACGTTCGTATCTATCCGGGCGCGGCTGGCGCCTGGGCGTGGCAACGGCTGCGGCCACCGCCGCCATGGCGTTCGGTACCCCGGCGACTGCGGCTCCCGCCGAGGGACAGATCCTCCAGGCGGGCGGTGCCACCGCGGTTTCCGACTCGTACATCGTGGTGTTCAAGGACACTGCGGTGACCCGCTCCGAGGTCAAGGGCAGCGCCCGCGCCCTGGCCGGTCGACACGGCGGCACCGTCGGCCGAACATTCGAGAACACCGTACGGGGCTTCGAGGCTCGGATGTCTGCGCAGCGAGCACGGCAGCTCGCCGCCGACCCGTCGGTGCAGTACGTCCAGCAGAACCACATCATGCGGATCTCCGCTACGCAGACCCCCACCCCATCGTGGGGGCTGGACCGTAGCGACCAGCGCGACCTGCCGTTGAACAGCTCCTACACCTACCCGAACAACGGTGCGGGGGTTCGGGCGTACGTCATCGACACCGGCATCCGGATCTCGCACAGCGACTTCGGTGGCCGGGCGGTAAGTGGATACGACGCGGTCGACGGCGGCACCGCCGACGACTGCAACGGTCACGGCACGCACGTCGCGGGCACCGTGGGTGGCACCTCCTACGGCGTGGCCAAGGGCGTCACCCTGGTCGGCGTACGGGTCCTCGACTGCGCTGGCGAAGGTACGTACGCCGGTGTGATCGCCGGCATCGACTGGGTCACCGGTGACCACGACCCGGGTGAGCTGGCCGTGGCGAACATGAGCCTGGGCGGCCCGCAGGACCAGGCGGTCAACGACGCGGTGGCCCGGTCCATCGCCGACGGCGTGACCTACGCGATCGCCGCCGGCAACGAGTACTCCACCGACGCCTGCACCGTCTCGCCGGCAAGCACTTCGGAGGCCATCACCGTCGGTGCGACGACCAGCACGGATGCTCGCGCCAGCTACTCGAACATCGGTAGCTGCCTGGACATCTTCGCCCCGGGCTCGTCGATCACCTCGGCCTGGTACACGAGCGACACCGCCACCAACACGATCAACGGTACGTCGATGGCCACCCCGCACGTGGCCGGCGCGGCTGCACTGGTGCTCGCGGCGAACCCGTCGTACACCCCGCAGCAGGTCCGCGACGCGATCGTCAACAACGCCACCACCGGCAAGGTCACCAACGCGGGTACCGGCTCGCCGAACAAGCTGCTCTACATCGGCTCGGCCGCGTCGCAGCCTAGTTGCTCGGGCACCAACGGCACCGACGTCACGATCGCGGACAACACCACGGTGGAAAGCTCCATCACCATCAGTGGCTGCTCGGGCAACGCCTCTGCCACCAGCACGGTTGCGGTGAACATCGTCCACACCTACATCGGTGACCTCGTCGTCAGCCTGGTCGCGCCGGACGGTTCCACCTACAGCCTGCACAACCGCACGGGTAGCTCGACCGACAACATCAACGCCACCTACACCGGCGACCTCTCCAGTGAGGTCCGCAACGGCACCTGGAAGTTGCGGGTGCAGGACGCCGCCGCTGGCGACACCGGCTACATCAACAGCTGGACGCTCACCCTGTAACCCGCCCGAATAGCAGTTCAGCGGGGCTCCCCGAGTCGGTGGAGCCCCGCTGAACCGAGTGCGGGACGTCCGGGTCGGCCGGTACTCGGCCGACCCGGACGTCACCTCAGTACCAGGTCGAACCGATTCCTCAGATGAGGTCGAACCGGTCGAGGTTCGACACCTTTACCCAGGCGGCGACGAAGTCGTGCACGAACTTCTCCCGCGCGTCGTCGCTGGCGTAGACCTCCGCCAGCGCACGCAACTCGGAGTTCGAGCCGAAGACCAGGTCGGCCCGGCTGCCCGTCCACTTGACCTCGCCGGTGGCGCTGTCCCGACCCTCGTACGTGTGTGCGTCCTCGGAGGTCGCCGTCCACGTCGTACCCAGGTCGAGCAGGTTGACGAAGAAGTCGTTGGTCAGTACCCCCGGAGTCGCGGTGAAGACGCCGACCGGTGACTGCTGGGCGTTCGCGCCGAGTACGCGGAGACCGCCGACGAGGACGGTCATCTCGGGGGCGCTCAGGGTCAGCAGGTTCGCCCGGTCGATGAGGAGGAACTCGGCCGGAAGCCGGTTGCCCTTGCCGAGGTAGTTGCGGAACCCGTCCGCCGTCGGCTCCAGCGCGGCGAACGACTCCACGTCGGTCTGCTCCTGCGACGCGTCGGCCCGCCCCGGAGTGAAGGGCACCTCGACGTCGAAGCCGGCGTTCTTGGCGGCCTGCTCGACGGCAGCGGCACCGGCGAGCACGATCAGGTCCGCGAGCGAGACCTGCTTGCCGCCGGTCTGCCCGGTGTTGAAGGTGTCCTGGATGCCTTCGAGCGTACGCAGCACCGTTGCCAGCTGGTCAGGATCGTTGACCTCCCAACCGTTCTGCGGCGCGAGGCGGATGCGCGCCCCGTTGGCACCGCCGCGCTTGTCGCTGCCGCGGAAGGTCGACGCCGATGCCCACGCGGTGGAGACCAGCTGGGAGACGGTCAGGCCCGAGCCGAGGATCTGGCCCTTGAGGGCGGCGATGTCCTCGGCGCCGATGAGCTCGTGCGTCACCGCCGGGATGGGGTCCTGCCACAGCAGCGTCTCGGTCGGAACCTCCGGCCCGAGGTAGCGAGCGACCGGCCCCATGTCACGGTGCGTCAGCTTGAACCAGGCCCGGGCGAAGGCGTCGGCGAACGCGTCCGGGTTCTCGAGGAAGTGCCGCGAGATCTGCTCGTAGACCGGGTCGAACCGGAGTGCGAGGTCGGTGGTCAGCATGTTCGGCGCGATGCGCTGCGACGCGTCGTGGGCGTGCGGCACCGTGCCCTCGCCCGCACCGTGCTTCGGCTTCCACTGGTGGGCACCAGCGGGGCTCTTGGTGAGTTCCCACTCGAAGCTGAAGAGGTTCCAGAAGAAGTTGTTGCTCCACTTCGTCGGGGTGGAGGTCCACGTCACCTCAAGACCGCTGGTGATCGTGTCGCCGCCCTTGCCGGTGCCGAAGCTGCTCTTCCAGCCCAGACCCTGCTCTTCGAGCGGGGCGCCCTCGGGCTCGGGGCCGACGTGGTCGGCGGGGCCCGCACCGTGGGTCTTGCCGAAGGTGTGACCGCCGGCGATCAGGGCGACCGTCTCCTCGTCGTTCATCGCCATCCGGCGGAACGTCTCGCGGATGTCCCGGGCGGCTGCGATCGGGTCCGGGTTGCCGTTCGGGCCCTCCGGGTTGACGTAGATGAGGCCCATCTGCACCGCAGCCAGCGGGTTCTCCAGCTCCCGGTCGCCGGTGTAGCGAGCGTCGCCGAGCCAGGTGGTCTCGGGGCCCCAGTAGACGTCCTGGTCGGGTTCCCAGACGTCGGCACGGCCACCGGCGAAGCCGAAGGTCTTGAAGCCCATCGACTCCAGCGCGACGTTTCCGGCGAGGATCATCAGGTCGGCCCAGGAGATCTTCTGGCCGTACTTCTTCTTGACCGGCCAGAGCAGGCGGCGAGCCTTGTCGAGGTTGGCATTGTCCGGCCAGCTGTTCAGCGGCGCGAAGCGCTGCATGCCGGCCCCGGCGCCCCCACGGCCATCGCTGATGCGGTACGTGCCCGCGCTGTGCCACGCCATCCGGATCATGAACGGGCCGTAGTGGCCGAAGTCGGCCGGCCACCAGTCCTGCGAGGTGGTCAGCACCTCGGCGATGTCCTGCTTCACGGCGGCGAGGTCGAGGGTCTTGAACGCCTCGGTGTAGTCGAACTCGCCGAGGGGGTTCGCCACGGCCGGGTTCTTGGCGAGGATCTTCAGGTTGAGCTGGTTCGGCCACCAGCCGCGGTTGCCGCCGCCCTGGGTCGGGTGGGGGGCGCGTCCGTGTGCGACCGGGCAGCGGGACTCACTGCCCGCCTCCGCGTCATGGACTACGGCATCGTGGTTTTCGGACATCGGGTTCCTTCCGGGACCGGGTGGATCAGGGATGGATTACGAGTGGTCAAGAACTGTGTATGGCGGAGCACTCGGGGCAGAGCCCCCAGTAAACGATCTCGGCCTCGTCGATGGCGAAGCCGTGGTTGTCGGACGCGGTCAGGCAGGGAGCCTCGCCGATGGCGCAGTCGACGTCGACGATCAGATCGCACGACCGGCACACGACGTGGTGGTGGTTGTCCCCAACCCGTGATTCGTAGCGAGCCACGGAGCCGGGGGGCTGGATACGCCGTAGCAGACCCGCGATCGTCAGCGCGCGCAGTGCGTCGTACACCGTCTGGTGGGACACCTCGCGGAGGCTTTCGCGTACGACGCTGATGATCGATTCCGTGTCGGCGTGCGGATGCGTGTGCACGGCGCTCAGCACCGCTACCCGGGGTCGAGTGACGCGCAGAGCGGCCCCGCGCAGCATCTGCTCGAAGTCCTGGGCCGTAGCCATGCCAGGCAGTCTGGCCCCTTTTCTGGAATGAGTCAAGAATTAATTTCGGAGATGCGGCGACATCACGCTGCTCAGTGGGCGCGGTGGCCGCTGCCGTCAGCCGTCGTGGGAAGTTTGCCGAGGACCCTGCTGATGATGTGGAATCGGGCGTCTGTGACCCGGTAGTCCACGCAGAGAGTTGCGGCGTCCGTACCGATCCGGGCCATCGCGTCCGTACGGGTGACCGGGACGGACGCGCCGTCGAGGGTGGTGACCCCGCCCGCCTCCACCAGGTCGGCCAGCGAGTGGCTACCGTCGACGGCATGGGCCTTGATCAGGTCGCGCAACTCGTCCTTCCGCTTCAGGAGCAGCTCGTCGAGGTTGTCCTCGGAGAACTTCCGGATGAACGCGTCGTCGGTCGGGGCCAGGATCGTCAGCCCCTTCCGCGCCCGAAGCTCGTCAGCGAGCCCGGATGCCCGCAAGGCCGCCTCGAACGTGGTGAGGACCGGGATCCACTGCAGCGCCACGTCCACGGGCTCGCCGGTGAGCATTGCCGGGTTTCCCGGATCGGTACCGGAGGGCAACAGCTCACACAGCGGTCCGGTCACGCTCGCCACCCCCGCCGAACCGCTGGCCGCCGTCGCACCGTCCGCCGTCGCACCGCCCGCCGTACCGGGCTCGGCACTGGAACAGCCGCTGGTCACCATCGTCAGGGCCAGCACTGCTGCGGCCATGCGCCCGGGGAAGAGGGGGGACACGTTACCTCCAGAGTCCGATTCGTGTCGGTGCCATGCCGGCCGGTCGGGCCCGTACCCGACCGGCCGGCATGGTCACTTGCTCCGAGAAGTTCGCCGACGCTGACGGGTCACAGGCCGGCGCACTGACCGGCCCGGGGCCCCGAAACCGTGTTCCGCAGCTCCAGGTCGGTGGGTGCCGGTGCGTTCGCCGCACAGCTCAGCCGTCCGTTGACGGTGTTACCGACCACGAACGGCACATCGCTGCCGGTACGGTTCGCGGACAGGTCGACCGGACCGGCGACCCGGTTGTCGATCAGCGAGACCGCATCGGTGACGTTGGCGACCCGTACCGGACCCCGTACCGTGTTGTCGGCCAGGAAGAAGCCGGCAGCCCCGGCCACGCTGATCGGACCGTTGAACGACGAGCCGGTGGCGACCAGGGTGGCCCCCCGTGCCACCGTGACCGGGCCGGTCACGCTCGCCCCCGCCAGGCAGGCGAAGCCGGTGATCTTCAACGGCCCGTTGTGCCGGCCGGTCAGGGTCGGGTAGACCCGCTCGCCGGCGACCAGTCCCTCGACCGCCGCACCGTCGAGCAGCAGCGGGATCAGCCCGCGTTCCGGCTGGGCCAACGGTACGACGTACCCGTCGGAGGTCTTGACCACCTTCCAACCGTGCGCGGCGAGCCGCTGCGCCACCGTGGTCCGCTTGCCGGGCGGTCCGTCCGTGCGTTCCCCGTGGTACTGCTCTTCGGTGAGTCGGTAGGCGCATGGCGGGTTGTCCAGGATCCGCGACGGCAGGGGAGCGTCCACCGGCGGTACGGCGTCACCCGGGTGCGGTGCCGGGTGGGCCGGGATCTCGTACGAACCACGGAAGACGATCCGGCTGTCGTTGGCGCTCTGGAACCTGATCGCCGCGTCCCGGGTCTGCTCGATCGTGTTGAGGCTGGCCCGGTGATAGTCGAGGAACTGGTGGAAGGTCCAGACCGCGGAGTACGTCTTGCGCCGCCGGTTGTTGGCCGTGTTGCCCTCGTCCGGTCGGGTTGCCCCACCGGAGCTGCGTAGTTCGAGCAGCGAGTTCACGACGTTCTTCAGGCCGAGGGTGTTACGCAGGATGGTCTCCTCGCCCAGCCCCACGCCGCCGCCGCCGATGCAGCCGTACGGGCAGGGCCACCAGCCGTCCTCGGCGCCCTGCTCGTACATGTGGCCTTCGATCATGTTCAGTGACTCGTCGAAGATCCCCTTGGCTACGTTCTGGTGCCGGGGCGGCAGCATCGGCAGGTCACCGGCGCTGCTGTTGCCGTACTCGTGGCCGTCGTAGCCGGCCACCGGCCGGTACTCCTTCAGCATCTTCACGAACGCGAAGGTCTCCGGCTGCCGGACCAGCGAGTAGTCACGGTTGAGGTCCTGTCCGGTGTTGTTGCCCCGGGTGTTGGCCGCCCGACCGTCGCCGTTGATGGTGGGGACGATCAGGACCGTGGTGTGCGACAGCAGGTCGATCGTTCGGGCGTCCTGCCCGAAGGCGAGCTGGCGAGCCATGATCAGGCAGGCCTCGCGGTCGCCCGGCTCGTTGCCGTGCACGTTGCAGTTGATCAGCAGTGGGGAGGTCGCCGCGACCGCCTCCGGTGTGGCCGGTGGCTTCGGGTAGCCGAGGACCAGCATGTTGATCGGCCGGTCGAGGACCGTACGACCGATCTCCACCACGCGGACCCGCTCGCTGAGTTCGTCGATCGCGGTGGTGTAGGCGTACTCGTTCACGTCGCTGGTGTGCTGCGCCGCGCGGGTGGTCTCCCACTGGGTGCGCAGGTTCTCGCCCGGCACGTTCGGGTCACCCCACGGTTGCCGGGTGGTGCCGGACACCGGGGCGGAGTACGGCTGTGCGGTGGTTCCGAACCGGGCCCGTACTCGCCACTGGAACCGGTCGCCCGGGTTGAAGCCGGCGTCGGCGAAGGTCGGCGACTCGGGGTTGATCTGCCGGTTTGGCTGCCAGACGCCGGTGATTACCGCCGCACCGGTGGCCACGTCTCGGTCGTCCACCTGGGTACGTTCGATCTGATAGTCCGTGGCACCCGCCACCGGGATCCACTTGAGCGTGGCGTAGCCGTCGGCCTGCGTCACCGTCAGGCCGTGGACCTGATTCGGCTCGGCAACCAGCTGGCCGATGACCGGGGCGGTCGTCGTCGGTCCGCCGCCGTACGCCGATGCTGGCAGGGCCGTCGCGGTTAGGGCGGCGGCCAGCAGAATGGGCAGTGCGGCCAGCGCTCTTCGTCGAGGTGTCACTGGGCCTCCAATGATTCGCATTGAAATACGTGTATACATCACTGGGGCGTGGTCGCGGTGGGCGACCCGAGGTGCCCGGATGTCTGCCCGAGCGGGTCTGGGCGGGCTTCGGAGTCGCTGCTGACACTGAGCCGAGGCTGGCACAGGGAGACCCGATGGCGGTTCGTGTCGTGAACCAGAATGCCCAGGGGCCCATGCCGGCCCGGGCAGCCGCACCTCGCCGGCCCCGCAAGGCGCCGTCCCGGGTACCGCGGATCGGCGGCCCACTGAGCCCGGCCGACCTGCTCGCTCTCCAGCGCACAGTGGGCAACGCGGCGGTCGGTATCCTGTTGAACCGTCACGCCACAGCCCAACGGGACGCCGCGCCGCCAACGCCTGGCCCGGTGCAACGGGATGCCGCCGCACCGGCCACACTGGACGAGGCGCTGCGTTCCGATGATGCGGACAACCTTGAAGCGTTTCGCCCGTTCACCGGGATCACCGACAACCAGCTGCTCTCCCTGGTCAACCTGATCACAACGAAGTTCTATGTCACGCCGACCAACGAACGGATGCTGGAGGAGGCGTGGCGGTCCTACGGGCGGAAGGACTCGTTGCGGGAGAGCGACTTCGCGCTCTGGGAAAGCTGCGCCCGGCGGGGCGCGAAGATCCTGAACGTGCCCTGGCTCTACGAGTTGCAGACCCAGTTCGGCACCGAGGTTCGGGAGTTGGCCCGGCGCAACCTTGATCGCAACACCGAGGCGATCGACGCCGAGGCCCGACGGCTGGGGATCCAGCCCGGAGGCGACAACGCCGGTACCGCGACGCCGGAACAGGACGCGGCAATCCGTGATCAGCAGGTCCAGGCGGCCCGGATCCGAGACGCCAAGGACGTCATGCGGAGGTTGACCGCGCTGGAGGTCGGCTATCTGGATCCCAAGCGGGCTGCCCTGGGCAACGCATCGCTGCCGGGCGGAACCGTCACCGAGGAGCAGGACCGCCAGATGGCCGCCGAGCGGCGGCGGGCAGTCTTCTCCCCGACCGACCGCCCACCGTACGACGCCGAGCCGGCCGACGGGATGCCGACCTGGGAAGCGATCTCGGCGACGTACCAGCAGATGGCCCGCTCGATCGCGGCGATCATCAACCGTAACCCAGCGCTGTATGCGCTGGTGTCGACCGACTCCATGGACGCCACCGGGGACGGCGGTACGGATGCCGTCGCCGCGCCGGAGCGCAGCCCGCAGCAGATACGCGCGACGCTCGGCACGGCCCTGGGCGGCGTACTGGCCGAGATCGGCCGCACCCGGAAGGCGATCGACGACAAATCCCTCGGCTTCGAGCAGATGTTCCCGGTGCACGAGAAGCTCTACGAACAGCACAAGGTGTACACCACGCCGTTCGCCAAGGCCGCCGCCCAGAGGTACGTCCGGGAGCGGGGCGGGGATGCCGCCGCAGGGGGCGAGGTCGTCACGATCGCCACCATGGCGCTCATCCTGGCCGTGGAGATCGCCACCGCCGGGGCGGCGACCCCGGTGATCGGCGCACTGATCGGGCTGACCGCCTCCGGGGCGACGGCAGCCGACAGCTGGCAGAACTGGTCCACGCTGGACTCGGCGGCACGAAGCACGGTCAGCGACACCAACGCCGTGGTACGGCCGGCGCAGGCCGAAGAGGCGCTACTGACCGCCGCGGTCGACACGGCGCTGGCCCTGCTCGACGTCTACCAGTTGGGCAAGAGCGCCCGTACGGCCGCCGGGGCGGCGAAGGTGGCCGGGCTGGAGGCCCGGTTCGCCGCCCGACGGCAGTTCGCCGCATTGGCCGGTGATCGGCTGAAGCAGAAGGCGTTCCTGGTCGAGTTGGTGGAACGGGAAGGCGCCCAGGCGGCCGTACAGGCCAGTGGCCGCAGCGCCGACGAACTCCTCACCCTGGTGGGCCGGGAGACGCCGGCCGGGCAGCGGCTGTCGATGCTCGCGACGGGCCTCGGCGCCGCCGAGGAGTTGGGCACCTCACTGACCCGGCTCGGTCAGCTGGGCGGCGCCGAGGCCGCCACGGTGATCGGCCGGTCGATCGAGATCTTCGGGCCGGGGCAGACGCTGACCCGCGCGGGCGGCTGGGACAAGGTGGCACACGCGTTGCGCGACGACGCGGCCGGCCTGGCCCGAATGGAGAGCTGGCGGTCGGCACTGCTGGACCAGGCGGGTGCGATCGTGCCCGAGGGGACCGAGGCGGCCACGGCCATGCGGGGCTATCTCGCCGAGCGCACCGGCATCGGAGCCGATGCCGTGGAGACCCTGCTCGGCGTGGTGATTTCGTCGTTGCGGCCGGAGGAGGGCCAGCAGGGGGCCCTCGAGGTCGAAGGTGGTTACGTCCCGATCGAGCTGGACCTGGACCGGGCAGCCACCAGCCTTGCCCAGCAGCGGGGCGTCGACATTACCCAGGTGCAGCGACAGCTGGTGGTGCCAGCGTCCAACGTCCTACCGATGACCGAGCGGCAACTTGATCGGCTGTCGCCGGAGGAGTTCGAGGACGCGATCCGTACGGCTATCCGCTCGGGGCACTTCGCGTCCGAAGGGCTACCCCGGATGTCGGTGGTGGAGCTGAAGAACTCCTCCGGGCACGGGGTGGACGGCATCGGCATCCGCCGCAACGGCGATCGGGTGAACCTCTACAAGTTCGAGATGAAGCAGACCTCCGTGGTGTCGGAGTTCGGGCCTCGGCTGCCCGGCACAGCTGCGGGTGTCGAGGGCGGCAAGGGCTGGGCGTTCGCCAAGGCGGAGATGCTGTTCCAGTCGAGTGATCCAGCCGTGTTCGAGTCGTGGGACGTACTGCGTGGCAAACTTCGGCGGCTCTTCGGCAACCGCTATTCCGACCACCTGCTGATGGAGGCGTTCCAGCACGAACTACAACGCGCGCCGTTGACCACGTTCGTCCGGCTCAACGCCCGGTTGGACAGCCTGCTGCCCAGCCTGCGTGGGCTGGCCAGGTGGTACGGCAAGGGCTCGGTCAAGGTGATCGTGGTGCGCGGCCGCTGAGCCAGATGCGCCCAGTTGCCTCGCGACGGCGCAATGGTAGCGGGCGGCCAGGGCCACGGCCGCCTCCCGCAGTTGGGCGGGTCCGACGATCTCGACGTCGACGTCGAAGATCCCCAGCCACGCGGCCAGCCCGACCCATGACCAGCCACCGGCCACCACCCGACATCGGTCCGGGCCCAACTCCTCCACGACACCGTCGCCCCCCACCCACCGGGCGATCTCTGTGGCGGGCGCATGCAGGATTACCTCACCCCGACAGGGCAGCACGACTGTCTGCCCGAAGCGCTCGGTGATGTAACTGGCCACGTCCGATGCCGGCAGCGTACGTGGCTCGAACCGGGGACCGGTCGGCGTCCACGGCACCATCCGGTCGACCCGGAAGGTACGCCAGTCGGCACGGTCCAGGTCCCAGGCGACCAGGTACCACCGGCTGTCCCAGGTGGCGAGGTGGTGCGGCTCGACCCGACGGGGTGGTGTCGACGATGAGCCTGGCACACCGTCCCGGCTGGTGGGGTAGTCGAACCGGAGGACTTCCCGTGCCCGTACGGCGGCACCGACCGTGACCAGGTGCTCGACGTCGACGATCGGCCGGTTCCCCGCCCGATACCGGCCTACTGCGGTGACCTGGAGGGCGTTCACCCGGGTACGCAGCCGCGCCGGCATCACCTGACGGATCGTGGCGAGCGCGCGCAGGGCACCTTCCTCGACGCCGGTGACCGTCGTTGTGGCGGTCTGAAGTGCGACGGCAACTGCGACTGCCTGGTCGTCGTCGAACTGCAACGGGGGCAGTTCGCTGCCGGCGTCGAGCCGGTAACCACCGTCCGGGCCCTTGGTGCTCCGTATCGGGTAACCAAGTTCCCGGAGTCGGTCCACGTCTCGACGGATGGTGCGTGAACTCACCCGCAGCCGCTCGGCCAGCGTCTGTCCAGGCCAGTCACGCCGCGTCTGCAGCAGGGACAGCAGCGTCAGCAACCGGGCTGAGGTATCCAGCATGCCCCGAGGATGGCAGAGGGCAGCGGACATCTTGTGTCCTCTACCCCTGGCAGCGTGCCCTCGACGACACCCAGACCAACTGCCAGGAGGACTCCTTGATCCGTACCCACTTGCTCACCCGGGACTTCGTGGTGAGCCGTACCCAGACCGTGCAGGCGGTCCGGGGCATCAGTCTGGATATCGGACCTGGCGAGCTGGTCGCCCTGCTCGGACCGAACGGCGCCGGCAAGACCACCACGATGCGCATGCTCACCACCCTCATCACGCCCACATCCGGGACAGCGACGGTGGCCGGGCACGATGTCGTCGGTGCGCCGGCGGCCGTTCGCCGGCACATCGGGTACGTGGGCCAGGGCAATGGAGCCGGGCACCACCAGCGCGTCGGTGACGAGCTGTACGCCCAGGGCGTGATGTACGGCCTCGATCGGCGTGCGGCCATGCGACGGGCCGACGAGCTGATCGAGGCGTTCGATCTGACGGAGCTGCGACGGCGCAAGGTTGGTGACCTCTCCGGCGGTCAGCGTCGTCGGCTCGACGTCGCGATGGGCCTGGTGCACCGCCCGAGACTGCTCTTCCTCGAC
This sequence comes from Micromonospora sp. NPDC003197, assembly GCF_053590565.1. Lineage (NCBI taxonomy): Bacteria > Bacillati > Actinomycetota > Actinomycetes > Micromonosporales > Micromonosporaceae > Micromonospora > Micromonospora sp. NPDC003197. Next base: position 51,270 of record NZ_JBSFTE010000018.1, read on the forward strand.
GAGCCGACGACCGGGCTGGATCCGCAGAACCGGGCCAACCTGTGGGAGCACATCCTGCGGATGCGCCGTGAGTACGCGATGACCGTGCTGCTCACCACCCACTACCTGGACGAGGCCGACTCGATGGCGGAACGGGTCGTCGTGGTCGACCACGGTGAGGTGATCGCCGACGACACTGCCGACGCGCTCAAGACGAAGCTCGCGGGGGACCGGATCGTCGTGACCGTGGCGACCGACGCGGCAACCGACGCGGCGACGGACGGGGCGATCGCCCCGCGCCGGCTCGCCGAACTCGCCGCACAACTGCCCGGTGCCCGGGACGTGACCGTCGACGCCCAGCGCGTCGAAGTACGCGTCGCCGACGGGCCGGCGGCGCTGCCCGAGTTGCAGATCGCCGCCCACGAGTGCGGCCTCCGGATCGCCACTGTCCAACTGCACCGGCCGACCCTGGATGACGTCTTTCTCAACCTGACCGGCCGGAGCCTGCGTGAGGCGGGGGCCATCGCCACTGACACCCAGACCATCCGGAAGGACCCCGCATGAGTACGCTCGCCACCGCCCCGGCGGCCTCCCGTCCGGTCCGGGGCAACCTGCTACGGGACATCGGCATCGTGATGGTCCGCGAACTGCGGCCGGTCCAGCGGGATCCGTTCTCGGTGATCTTCGGCATGCTGCAGCCCCTGCTGTTCCTTGGCCTCTTCGGCCCGCTGCTGGCCGGTTCTCTAGCCGGCTCCGGCGGCGCTGGGGCTTCATCCGGCGACGTCTGGCAGTGGTTCGTGCCCGCGATCATCGTGATGACCACCCTGTTCAGTACCTCGGCCACCGGGTCCAATCTGCTCTTCGAGTTGCAGACCGGCGCGCATGAACGCATGCTCGTCACCCCGCTGTCCCGATCATCGCTGCTCATCGGGCGGTCACTGAAGGAGATGGTCCCGCTTGCCGGTCAGGCCGTGATCATCGTCGCGGTGATGATGCCGTTCGGCTTCGATTTCTTCCCCGTGGGCGCGCTGGTGGGGTTGGCACTGCTCGTGGTCTTCGGCGTCGGGCTCGGCTCGCTCAGCTACGCGCTTGCGCTTGCCGTCCGCAAGCAGGACTGGATGTTCTGGGCCGTGCAGCAGACCCTGGTCTTTCCGCTGATGATCCTCTCCGGGATGCTGCTACCGATCGACAATGGCCCCAGCTGGATCCAGACCCTGGCTCGGTTCAATCCGCTCACCTACCTGGTCGACGCTGAACGGGCACTCTTCTCCGGGGAACTCGCCACGGTCACGGTTCTGCATGGATGGATTGCCGCCGCGGCCACCGCTGTGGTCGGCCTTGCGGTCGGCGTACGGACGATGGCGCGCAGCGCCGACTAGGGCCGCCCGTACTACCGGAGGTGCGTGGAGTCCGCCCGGACAGCTCAGTTCGGGCGGGTCACCTTCGGTCGAGTTCCCGCCGCAGCTGGTCAGCCTCCTGCCGAGCCTGTTCGGCGGCGACGGGCTCACCGAGCACGTCGTACGCCTCGGCGAGCGTCGCAAGGCCAATGCTCAACCAGTGCGGTGAGCCCAGCCGCCGCCACATCGCGACCGCCTGGGCGGCCCGGTGCCGGGCCATCCTCGGTCGACCGACGGCCAGTTGGGCCACCGCCAGTGCCCAGAGCGTGCCGGCCTCGCCCCACTCGTTGGCGAAGTCGCGGTAGATCCACAGGCACTGTGCCAGCAGCCGTCGCCCTTCGGTGTGGCGCCCCTGTCGTACCCGCATCTCGCCGAGCCAGCAGGCCGCGTGTGCACTGCCGAGGCGGTCGCCGAGACTTTCACTGATCTCCTTGGCCTGGGCGAAGTGGATTGCTGCGGCGTCGTGGTCGCCCCGGGTCCGGTAGACATGGCCCAGACACCGCCGGGCCTGTGCCGCACCTGGGAGGTAGCCGGCTTCCTGGCTGAGCCGCAGACACTCTTCGAAGCACTCGACGGCCTCGGTCAACTGTCCGCGTTCCATCTGTACCGCGCCGATGCCGCTGGTCGCGTAGACCAGACCGTTCAGGTTTCCGGTGGCCTCCGCCAACTGCCGGGCCTCGGTGAACCGGGACAGTGCGGCGTCGTACTCGCCTCGGAGCCGGTGCAGGTAGCCGAGCCCGGCACTGATCGCGGCGACGTGCTCGGGGTCCCGGTCGGTGCTCGCCGCATGCGCAGAGATGAAGTGCTTCATGGCGTCGTCGTACCGGTCCTGGATGGTGTCCAGTTCGCCCAGCCCACGATGCAGTTTCATTGCGGTGCGCTGGTCGCCGGCCTGCTCGGCGGCGACGAGTGCGGCCGTCTGCACCCGTCGCCAGTCGTCGAAGTGGTTGCCGACCTGGAAGAAGGTGGTCAGCGAGGCGGCCAGACAGCCGGCCAGCCCGATGATCCCCCGCTCGATGCCGTTCTCCACGGCGGCGATCAGGAATGCATGTTCCTGATCGAACCAGGCCCTCGGGTCGGTGGTGAGCCGTTCCACCTCGGCTCGGGGCAGACTCCACCGGGCCACCCGATGCCGGGTCAGACCGAGAAAGTCGGCGGAGAGCTTCGCCTCGGCCCGCTCCGCGAGCGCCAGACACGCTCCGCTGAGCCGGCGGACCGCCGCTGTCCGTACGTGGGCAGGATCCTTCTCGACCGCCTGCTCCTGGGCGTACAACCGGACCAGGTCGTGGAACCGGTAGTGCAGCTCACCCGATGACTGCCGGAGTCCCACCGATGTCGTCTCCAGTAGCCGTACCGTGAGCAGATCGTCGATCAGCCGCTCGGCCTGTGGCACGGGCACATTCATCAGGGCGGCCAACGCCCAGGCGGGGAAGTTTCGGGCCTTCAACAGGCCCAAGCGCCGGAAGGCCGTCTGCACTGGCTGCGGCAGCCCGCGATAGGTCAGCTCGATGCTCGACCGTACCGCCAGGTGCGCCACCGCCAACTCGTCGAGCCGATGTTGGGCGGCGGCCAGCCGGTCGGCCAGGGCAGCCAGCGGCCAGCCGGGCCTAGCCACCAGCCGGGCTGCGGCGATGCCCAGCGCCAACGGAAGGAAGCCGCAGAGCGCGGCCACCCGGGCTGCGGCTTCCGGTTCAGCTGCCACCCGGCCCGGGTCGGTGAGGCTGCCGAGCAGGGTGACGGCGTCCGGGGGAGTGAGCAGGCCGAGCGGCACCCGGACGGTTTCGGCCAGTCCGGTGAGCGCCTCCCGGCTGGTGATCAGGGCAGCGCAGCCCGGCCCACCGGGCAGAAGCGGTCGGACCTGGGCCAGGGACACCGCGTCGTCGAGCAGCACCAACACCCGACGTTGGGCGACCAGCGAGCGGAACAGTGCCGCGGCCTCCGCCTCGTCGTCCGGGACGCTGGCTGGCCGGACCCCGAGGGTACGCAGGAACCGGCCGAGTACGTCGATCGGCCGCAGCGGCGCCAGTCCAGGCGTGGCTCCCTGAAGGTCGACGTAGAACTGCCCGCCCGGGAAGTGAGCGACGTTGCGGCTCGCCGCCGCCAACGCCAGGGCCGACTTGCCCACGCCCGCGACGCCGTCGACGGCGACCAAGATCGGACCTCGTCGGGTCTCGTTGCCGGACAGGAGCTTGTCCAACCGGGCCAGCTCGGTGGCACGACCGTAGAGCGTGCTCGTCCCGGCCGGCAGTTGGCGGGGCGTCGCCACCGTCGGTTCGACGCCGACCGTCGGCCTACTGTCGACCTTGGGGTGGTCCACGACGGCCGCACCCTGGAGGATCTGCTGATGTAGCCGTCGCACTTCGGGGGCGGGGTCCACGCCAAGCTCCCCGGCCAGCACCGTACGCAGTTCGGCGTACACGGCGAGTGCTTCGCTTGGTCGACCAGACCGGTGCAAGGCCAGCATGAGGTGCGCCCAGAGCCGTTCCCGCAACGGGTGTTCCCGTACCAGGCCCCGCAGGTCGGCGGTGACGGCCTCCGGCTGCCCGAGGTCGAGTCGGGCCTGCGCCCACTCTTCGGCGACCACGAGTCGCCGTTCCTCCACCCGGGTCACCATCGCCTGAAGCGCCGGCCCATAGGTGACACCGTCCAGCGCGCGACCACGCCACAGCCGCAGCGCCCGTTCGAGATGGTCGGCCGCAGTGGCTAGCCCGCCGGTCTGCAACGCGCGTTCGCCCTGTCGGGTCAGCTCGTCGAACCGGTCCAGGTCGAGCTCACCAGGGCGGACGCTGATCCGGTAGCCGCCGGCCCGTTCGGTGTACAGGCGGGAGTCATACTCACCCGGCAGGTGCAGGATGCGGCGTAGCCCCGCCAGGTAGCTGCGGAGGTTCGAGCCGGCGGCCAGCGGTGGCTGCCACCAGACCGACTCCACCAGACGTTCCGTGGAGACTGCCTCGTTGGTGCTGAAGAGAAGGGCAGAGAGGACACTGCGCTGCTTCGGTGGCCCGATGTCGAGGTTCAGCCCGTCATGCCGCACTTCCGGTCGCCCCAGAACCCGAAACTCCACGCCAACCGCCCCCGCGTACCACCGACGTTCGCTCTCGCCCCCGCTGCCATCGGACTCGCCGGCCAATGAGAGGTAGTCGCAGAACGGGAGTTCGCGCAGCCGTCCAAGGACATTCAATACCATCGCGTCCAGCGCAGGCCCATGATTCGAATCTGCCGATCGTGGAGCCCGGTCCCACCAGCGCCGGAGCGTGGCCCAGCGGCAGGCGTCGACCATCGGTCAGGCCCGGGGCGGGCAGACCTCCCGCCGGATCGTCTCCAGCCGTTCGGCCAACTCCTGCGGGTGGCTCAGGGCGACCGGGTGGCCACCGTCCATCTCGTCCGGCGTGATGCCTAGCCGGGTGGATACGAGCTCTCGCAGGAAGTCGATGGGAAAGAAACGGTCCGCCCGGCACAGTAGCGCCCGGGTCGGTACGTCCGGCCAGGCATCGAGCGGCCAGGGCTTCTCGAACGGCGTACCGGACTGGACCCGGGCATGTGTGGCAGCCTGCTCGATCAGCGGTGGCGGCAACTCGTGGAAGAAGATGACGTTGGGATCGTCGTTCTCCTCTGGTGTCCAGCCCGCACGGTCCGCCTGGGTCTGCCGTGCCTGTGCGTAGCCGGTGTTACCCCACCACTCGCCTGGTGACTCGCCGGGCGAGGGCACCATCGGGGTCAGCAGCACGAGCAGGTCGGGGCGGATTCGGTCGGACACCAGTGGACCGGTGAAGGCTCCGAACGACTGGGCCACGACGACCAGGTCGGTGCGGTCCCCGATTGCCTGGACCGCCACGTCGGCGTACTCCGCCAACCCGGCCGAGTCGTCGTCGCAGGGTAGGTCGACCACGATCACGTCGTGTCCTCGGTCCCGCAGTTGCGGCACCAGCAGGTGCCAGTACCAGGGACCGCTGGCCGCCGGGGGAATCAACACGTAGGTCGCCATCGTCATTACCTTCCGGAGCGGATGTCGTGACAGGTGATCGTTGGTCGGCCGGGTCGCCCAGGCGAGGCTAGCGGGTCCAGTGCGGTTCAGGCGGCCGTACGCAGTCGATTGTCGAGGGCGTCGAGGTCGGGCAGGAACCAGATGTGGTCGGCAGAGTTCGACTCGTGTACGAGAGCACGCAGGGCCGAACTGGCCGCCAGGTGCGGGGCGATGTCGCCGATGACGGCCAGGCGTAGTCGGTAGTTGACGAACTTCTGCATGACCTCGCCCGCGAAGCGGGTGCCCAGGGAGAAGAAGCTTTCGTCCAGCCGGCTCGCGGGTACGGCCACCACTGTGGCACCGAGGAAGGCCGCGCCGATCAGGTCCAGCGCGTCCTGCACGGTGGTCACCGGTGGACCGTCCGGGTCGCAGACCAGTACCGGCACCCCGGCCCGTTCCTGGATCGTGTCAGGCACCCTCGACCTCCCGGGTGAGCAGACCGGCGTCGCCGTCGAGCACGGCTTCGACCATTTGCAGTAACTCGGCGGTGCTCGCGGCGTCGCCCAGGATCACGATCTTCATTCGGTGCCGGTCCTCGTCGTGCATGGTCTGGATGCGTAGCGGATGTCGCGGGTCGTGATTGGTGTTGGCGCCGGTCAGGACAAGGGTGCCGAGCCGGTCGGCGGCGAGGCGATCGATGCCGTCGATCTGCACGATGCTGGAGACCTCCACCGCGAGCCGGGTCGAGTGGGCGGTGGTCGACGGCGACTGGCCGGTCAGCTCGTCAAGGTCGGACCGGGCGATCCGGTACTGCTTGCCGATCCGTACCGCCTTGAGTCGACCAGTACGGATGTAGCCGCGCACGGTTCGTACGTGCAGGCCGAGGCGGTCCGCCACCTGCTCGACCGAATACATTTCATCCCTCATCGCTCCCTAATCTAGCCTTGTCGGGGGATGTTAGGGAAATTTGCGGTACGGATCGCAGCCGGATCGTGATGTCTGGTAACCCGCCTTGTATTGGTGATTAGACAAATGTCAAGCTAGACGCATGTCGAAACTGACTGGTAGTGGGCTGGTGTCGCAGTGATGGCCGCCGTTCGTACCGCAGCACCGTCGCCAGTCGTGGCACGCCTGTCCCGGCTCGACCGGTTTCTGCCGGTCTGGATCGGCGTGGCCATGGTTGCTGGCCTGCTGCTCGGCCGGGTCGTCCCCGGTCTCGACACCGCCCTGGAAGCGGTGCAGATCGGCGGGATCTCCCTACCGATCGCCCTCGGCCTGCTGGTCATGATGTATCCGGTGCTGGCCAAGGTCCGCTACGACCGGCTCGACACCGTCACCGGCGACCGGCGGCTCCTGCTGTCGTCCCTGCTGCTGAACTGGGTGCTCGGCCCGGCTCTGATGTTCGCCCTGGCCTGGATCTTCCTCGCCGATCATGCCGAGTACCGCACCGGTCTGATCATCGTCGGCTTGGCCCGCTGCATCGCCATGGTCATCATCTGGAACGACCTCGCCTGCGGCGACCGGGAGGCCGCCGCCGTACTGGTCGCCCTCAACTCCGTCTTCCAGGTCGTCGCCTTCGGCCTGCTCGGCTGGTTCTACCTCGCGGTACTACCGGACTGGCTGGGCCTCTCCGGCGCGCAACTGAACGTCTCCGGCTGGGAGATCGCCGGCAACGTCCTGGTGTTCCTCGGCATCCCGCTACTAGCCGGCTACCTCACGAGACGCCTCGGCGAACGCGCCCGAGGCCGCACCTGGTACGAGACGACGTTCCTACCGAGGATTGGCCCGATTGCCCTCTACGGACTGCTCTTCACCATCGTGGTGCTGTTCGCGTTGCAGGGTGACGCCATCACCAGCCGCCCCTGGGACGTGGCGCTCATCGCCGTACCGTTGCTGGCCTACTTCGTGATCATGTGGGGTGGTTCCTACCTGCTCGGCCACGCCATCGGCCTGGGCTACGAACGCACCACCACCCTGGCGTTCACCGCCGCCGGCAACAACTTCGAACTCGCCATCGCCGTGGCGATCGGCACCTTCGGCGTCACCAGCGGCCAGGCCCTCGCCGGGGTGGTCGGCCCGCTGATCGAGGTACCCGTACTCGTGGCCCTGGTCTACGTGAGCCTCGCCCTGCGCCGCCGCGTCTTTCCCGGCAGACGCCGCCTTGACGGTTCCGGCGAACGCCACCATGACGATTCCGGTGGATGCCGCCTTGACGGTTCCGGCGGACGTCGGCGCACCGATGTCGACCCGCAGCGAGACGGGCAGCCCGCTCCGACCAGTACCCTCACCTGATCATGCCAATCGACCCGCGCTCCTCCGGCCCGCATGACGTTCGCCTGGCACCGATGACGTCGGCGCACGCCGAACAGGTGCTGGCCATCTACGCCGCCGGCATCGCGACCGGAAACGCCACCTTCGAGACCGAACCGCCGAGCTGGGCCGCGTTCGATGCCGGAAGGTTGGCCGATCATCGGTACGTCGCCCTCACCACGGATGGCACCGTCACCGGCTGGATCGCCTGCACACAGGTCTCCTCCCGACCCGCCTACTCCGGTGTCGTGGAGCATTCCGTCTATGTGCACCCGGACCATGGTGGGCAGGGCATCGGCCGCATACTGCTGCATGCCCTGATCACCTCCACCGAGGCCGCTGGAATCTGGACCATCCAGTCCGGGATCTTCCCCGACAACACCGCCAGCCTCGCCCTGCACCAACGATGCGGCTTCCGGATCATCGGTGTCCGGGAACGAGTCGGCCGCCACCACGGCCGGTGGCGCGACGTGATCCTCCTGGAACGCCGCAGCCCCATCGTTGACTGACAGCTGACGGGCGACTGGCCTCGGGCCGGTAGGCGACGCGTCCCCTGTGCGGCGTGTGCATTTCCTGTGCGCTCGCTGCCGAAAATCTACCTCGAGCGATACCCGGTCCAGCGGTGTCGGCTGCCGGTGGAGGTCGTGGATGCACAGGGTCAGGCGGACGGTCGCAGGCGTGGTGGCAACCTGCCTCGGGCTCGTGACCGCCGGGATCACCCCAGCCTCGGCACACACCAAGGCGTACGTTGTTGCACAGCGGCCATCGACCGCACCGACGATTCGGCCCGGCCCTGGTCAGGGGACCGGGCACGAGGCCACCGCGCGGGACGAGGCGACAGCGCGGGCCTCGGCCCGACGATCGGGCCGAAGCGTCGAAATCACCAACCTGCGTACGGAGACCCGCGCCGTTTTCGCCAACCCCTCCGGCACGTTGACCATGCGGGAGCACGCCCGACCGGTACGGGTACGACAGGGCAGTGACTGGTCGATCGCCGATCCGACGTTGCGAACCCGGGCCGACGGCAGCCTGGCACCCGTCGCGACCCAGGTGGGGTTGGTCTTCTCCGGGGGTGGAGCTGGACCGCTGCTACGCGTCTCGTACGGCGACAGTCGACTGGTGCTCAGCTGGCCCGGCCAGCTTCCCACGCCCGTCCTGACCGGAGCCACCGCCACCTACCGCGAGGTGCTGCCCGGTGTGGATCTGCAGCTGACCGCCGACATAGCGGGCTACCAGCAGGTGCTCGTCGTCCGGGACCGGGCGGCGGCGAGCAACCCGGCGCTCCGCAGCCTCCGGTTCGGCCTGGCGACCGAGAACGCCTCGGTACGGATCGACCCCGCCGGCAACCTGAACGTGCTGGACAGCCGGGGCGACCTGGTGCTGCACGGCCCGACCCCGCAGATGTGGGACTCCAGCCCGGGCGAGGCCCGCCAGGCCCGGATGGCAGTGTCGCTGGCCGACGGCACGCTCACCGTCGTACCGGACCAGTCGGTGCTCACCGATCCGGCGACCAGGTATCCGGTCTACCTCGACCCCTACCTCTACCACCCGGCGAAGAAGTCCGCCTGGACGCACGTCAGCCGACACTTCTCGACGACCTCGTACTACAACTCGTCCTCCGACGCGAAGGTGGGCTACTACAACGACAGTTACGCGTCGCCGAAGTCCGACACGTACCGGGCGTTCTTCCGGATGGACACCGCCCCGCTCAACGGCAAGCAGATCTTTCGAGCCACCCTCGCCACCAACGAGACGTGGTCGTACTCGTGCAACCAGCGGGACGTGGAACTCTGGCTGACCGGCGGCATCAGCAGCGCCACGACCTGGGCGAAGCAGCCCAGTTGGGTTCGCAAGCTGCACACCGTCAAGGCCGCCAAGGGGTGGGGGCCCAACTGTCCCGCCGGTCCGGTGGAGTTCGACGCGACCAGCGCGGTGGTGGAGGCGGCGGCGAACAACTGGTCGTCGACCACTCTGGGCCTGCGTGCCACGGACGAGTCCGACACGCACGGCTGGAAGAAGTTCAAGAACAACCCGATCCTCACCGTCGAGTACAACTCGGTGCCCGAGGTGCCGACCGCGCTGCGGGTGGGACCCGCGTACGCCTGCACCGCCACCCCGGCCGACGCGCCCCCGGTCTCCAGCCTCACGCCCCGGCTGACCGCCACGGTCACCGACCAGGACAGCTCACTACAGAACGTGCGGGCACGGTTCGAGCTCGCCCAGGGCACGACGACGCTCTGGACCCACGTGACCGAGTTCAAGCAGGCGTCCACCTTCTCGGCCTCGGCACCGGCGCTCACCGACGGGCAGCCGTACGCCTTCCGGGTGCAGTCCGACGACGGCATCGCCGCCAGCGCGTGGAGCCCGTGGTGCCACTTCCGGGTGGACAGCACGGCACCGGAGATCGTTCCGGCGGTGACCTCGGCCGACTATCCGGAGGCCGACCCAATCAACCCGGTACGCGCCGGGGGCGTCGGCAAGCCGGGCACGTTCCGGTTCGCCGCCAACGGGATCGCCGACATCGCCGCCTACCAGTACGACATCGACAACCCGGAGCCGGCGTCCTCGGTCGCCGCGTCCGGTGCCGATCGGGTGGCCACGGTCTCCATCACCCCCGGACCGTCGCCCAGCCCGCTGCGGACGCTCTACGTGCGCAGCGTCGATTCGGCCGGCAACCGTAGCGCGGTGCGGGCGTACGACTTCTATCTCGCGCCCACGACCGGTCCCGCCGCGTCCTACTCGCTGGACGAGGGGACCGGGACGACGGTCGGTGATACCAGCGGCAACGGCCGTACCGCCACGTTGACCGGGGGCGGGTGGACCACGGGACGCCTCGGCACCGGCTTCTCGGCCGAGGGCGACGCGCTGGCCGACCAGGCGCTCACCCTCAGCGGCACCGGGCAGTACGCGGCCACCGCCGCCCCGGTGGTGCGTACCGACACCAGTTTCACGGTTGCCGCCTGGGTACGGTTACGCTCCGACACCGCCAACGCCACCGCCCTGACCCAGGCGGGCGCGGTGAACGGTGGCTTCCAGCTCTACTACTCCACCACTCACGGCTGGGTTTTCAACCGGCACGCCACCGACGTGACCGGCACGACTATCGTGCGGGCGGTCTCGCCGAGCCCGCCGCAGCTCGGCAGGTGGACCCATCTGGCCGGTGTGTACGACCTGTCCGCGCAGCAGATCCGGCTCTACGTCAACGGTGCGCTAGCTGCGACGACGGCCTTCGTCGACCCACCGTGGCATGCCTCTGGCGGCTTGCAGATCGGCCGGTTGAAGTACAAGGGCGCGTTCGGCGAGTACTGGCCGGGTGAGATCGACGAGGTGCGGCTGTACGACCGGGTTGCCTACCCGGCCGAGATCGCCGAGCTGACCAACCGGCCGGCGGTCCTGGCCGGGCACTGGGCGATGGACGAGGGCACCGGTTCCACCGTCGCCGACGCCTCCGGCAAAAACCGACCGCTCACCGCCGCCGGCGGTGTCACCTGGGCCACCGACCGGTACGGCGTACCCGGTGCGGCGGTGGCGACCGACGGCGCGAACGGCCGACTCGCGACGGCGACTGCGGTGGCCACGACGGACCGTAGTTACAGCGTCAGCGCCTGGGTGAACCTGTCCGCGCTGCCGAGCGGGTACGCGACGGCTGTCGCCCAGGACGGCACGTACCACTCGGGCCTCTACCTGCAGTACTCGCCGGCTACCCGGAAGTTCGTCCTCTCCGTGTCCAGTAAGGACGCTGCCGGGGAGACTGCGGTCCGGGCGTTCTCCCGGGCCGAGGCGGTCGTCGGGCGCTGGACCCACCTCGTCGGGGTGTACGACTCGGCGGCTCGGCAGATTCGGCTCTACGTCGACGGTCAGCTCGACTCGTCGGCGACGTTCACCACGGCGTGGCAGGCGTCCGGGCCGGTGCAGGTGGGTCGGGCCCAGTACGCCGACGCGTACAGCAGCTACTGGCCCGGCAGCCTCGACGACGTACGCGTCTATCAGGGCGGGTTGAGCCAGACGGAGATTGACAACCTGGCCTTCTCCTGACCGGAACCGGGACCGACGGCCTGACCCCTGACGAACTAGCCCCGATCCAGACCTGCGAGCCCCGGGAGGGCGTCGATGCGCAGACTCGACAGACGTTGGCGAAGGTGGACCGGCTACGGGACCGCCGTGGTGATGGCGGTCTCGATGGTGAGCGCGCCCGCCCGGGCCGCTGCGGACCCGGGGCCGACCTGGGCCGACCTCCCCAAGGACCCGAAGGTGACGGGTGTGGCGGCCAAGTTGACCCCGCTACCGGCCAACCCCGCTGCCGCCGCCGCGATCAAGGCGCTGCCGACTTCGACCTGGCCGGCGGCCGGATCGGCGACGGTGGAGTTGGGCGGGGCGGCGGTCGCGGCAGCCGGCGGGGACGGCGCAGGCACGGGGGTGCGTGCCGGGAACCTGCCGATCTGGGTGAGCCCAGCCGTCATAGCCGCCGATGCCAAGGTATCGGGCGCGACCCGGGTACGGGTGGAGCTGCTGGACCGGGCCGCGACCGAGCGGGCCGGGGTGCCGGGTCTGGTGCTGCGGCTGACCGCTGAGGCAAACCAGGGGCAGGATGACAGCGCAGGAATCGCCGGCCGGCCCGTCACCGGTCGGGCGGCGTTGACTGTCGACTACGGCAAGTTCGCGGGCGCGTACGGCGGCGACTGGGCCACCCGGCTGCGGTTCGTACCGCTGCCGGAGTGCGCGCTGTCGACGCCGGACCGGCCGGAGTGCCGGGCCGGGGACCCGGTGCTGACCCGCAACGACACGGGCACGAAGCGGATCACCGCCGAGCTGGACACCGCTGTCGGGTTGTACGCGCTGGCGGCCGGCCCGTCGGGCAGCTCCGGCGACTATGCGGCGACCCCGCTGGAGCAGTCCGCCACCTGGCAGGTCAGTCCGCAGACCGGTGACTTCACCTGGCGGTACGAGCTGGACGAGCCCGCAGGGCTGGGGGGACCGCAACCGCAGCTGGACTTCGGCTACTCGTCGGGCACCGTGGATGGCCGGATCGCCTCCACCAACAACCAGGCGTCCTGGGTGGGGGAGGGCTTCGACTTCAGCCCGGGTGGCTTCATCGAACGCCGCTACAAGCCCTGCGCCGACGACGGGTCGGCCGGCTCGCCCAAGCGCGGCGACATGTGCTTCGCCTACGACAACGCGACGATGTCGCTGAACGGGTCAGCCACCGAGCTGCTGTACGACGACGCGACGAAGACCTGGCAGCCGAAGAACGACGACGGGACCCGGATCGAGCGGCTGACCGGCGCGGTGAACGACGACAACGACGGTGAGTACTGGCGGGTGACCACTACCGACGGCACCCAGTACTACTTCGGGCGTAACCGCCTGCCGGGCTGGGCCAGCGGCAACCCGGTGACGAACTCGGCGTGGGCGATGCCGGTCTTCGGCAACAATGCCGGCGAGCCGTGCTACAACGCCACCTTCGCCAACGCCTGGTGTCAGCAGGCGTGGCGGTGGAACCTCGACTACGTCGTGGACCCGCGCGGCAACGCGATGGCCTACTTCTACGCCAAGGAGACCAACTACTACGCCCGTAACCGCAGCACCGCCACGGCGTACACCCGGGGCGGCTACCTCACCGAGATCCGCTACGGACTGCGTAACGAGTCGCCGTACGCCAGCGCACCGGCGAAGGTGCTCTTCACCGTGCAGGAGCGGTGCCTGCCCAGCGGCACCATCACCTGCTCGGACGCGCAGTTCACCACCGCCAACGCCCGCTACTGGCCGGACACGCCGGTAGATCAGAACTGCAAGGCGGGCGCGAGTTGCAGTACCAACATCGCGCCGTCGTTCTGGACCCGGAAGCGGCTGACCGAGATCACCACCCAGGTGTTGCGCGGCACCGCCTACTCCGATGTGGATGCCTGGGCGCTGCGGCAGGAGTTCCCCGCCTCCGACTCCGGAACTCCGGCGCTCTGGCTGGCCGGCATCACGCACACCGGCAAGGTGGCCGGCACCCTGGCCCAGCCCGAGATCACCTTCGGTGGGGAGCAGATGCCCAACCGGGTGGACGGCCAGGACAACATCCCGCCGATGGTGAAGTACCGGGTGCGGACGGTCGTCACCGAATCCGGCGGTGTGCTCTCGGTCAACTACTCGAACGTCGACTGTGCGGTCGGGGCGCTGCCGGTGCCGGACAGCAACATCAAGCGCTGCTATCCGACGTACTGGACGCCGGAGGGGGCCACCGCGCCGACCCAGGACTGGTTCCAGAAGTACGTCACCACCCAGGTCGTTGAGGACGACCGGATCGCCGGCTCCGTGGACGAGGTCACCTCGTACGAGTATGTGGGCGGCGCGGCCTGGCACTTCGCCGACGACGACGGCTTGGTCAAGGAGAAGGAGAAGACCTGGTCGCAGTGGCGCGGCTACGAGCGGGTACGAGTACGTCAGGGCACCTCGAACGAACTGCCCACCGAGACTGAGTACCTGTATCTGCGGGGCATGGACGGGGACAAGCAGTCCTCGGGAACCCCGCGACGGGTGAGCGTCACCGACTCCGAGGGGGTGTCGGTGGTGGACGCGCCACACCTGCAGGGCTTCGTCCGGGAGGAGATCGAGCGCAGCGGCCCCGACGGCGTGGAGATCTCCGCCAAAATCAAGGACCCGTGGGTGAACGGTCCGACCGCCGTCCGGGACCGCCCCTGGGGCGTGACCAAGGCGTACACGGTCAACGTGCACAAGGTGCGGACCCGGGTGCCGCTGGCCGCAGGCGGTCACCGGCGTACCGAGTCGGCCACCAGCTACACCACCGAGGGCCTGCCGGCCGAGGTCGACGACGCCGGGGACACCGCCGTGACCGGCGACGAGAAGTGCACCCGGCACAGCTACGCGCGTACCGAGTCGGCCTGGATGTTGACGTACCCGAGTCGGGTGACGACGGTCGCCGCCGCCTGCACGGTCTCGGTCCGGACACTCGCGGCGGAGGCGGTGATCTCCGACGAGCGGACCAGTTACGACGGGCAGGCCGCTGGGGCGCCACCGACGAAGGGGCTGCCGACCCTCACCGAGGAGCTGACCACGGCGAGCAGCTTCCGGACGGCGAGCCGCAACGTCTACGACGTGTACGGCCGGGTCCTGGAGACGTACGACGGGGTGGGCAACAAGACGACCACCGCGTATACGCCGGCCACCGGCGGACTGATGACGCGCAAGACGGTGACCAATCCACTCGGCCACGTGGAGACCACCGAGTACGACCCGGGATTGGGCGAGGAGACCCTGACCATCGACGAGGGGGGTAAGCGGACCGAGTTCGCCTACGACCCGCTGGGCCGGCTGACCAAGGTCTGGCTGCCCGGTCGGTCGACCAGCCAGTCACCCAGCGAGGAGTACACGTACCAGGTCACCAAGGACCGGCCGGCGGTGATCGCCACCCGGCAGCTCCAGAACGACGGCAGCAGCTACCACACCAGCTACGAGATCTTCGACCAGCTGTTGCGGCCCCGGCAGACCCAGACCCCGGCCCCGGGTGGTGGGCGGGTACTGACCGACGTCTACCACGACTCACGCGGTCTGGTGGTACGCCGGAACGCCCCCTACTACTACGACGCCCAACCGCCCAGCGGGGAACTCGTCGTGGTGCCGGACTCGCAGGTCCCGGGGCAGATCGCCTACCTCTACGACGGCGCGGATCGGGAGACCGCCGAGATCTTCAAGGTGCGGGGCGTGGAGAAGTGGCGCACCACCACCACCTACGGCGGTGACCGGGTCACCGTGGACCCGCCGCACGGGGAGACCGCCACCACGACGGTCGTGGACGCGGCCGGGGCCACCACTGAGCTGCATCAGTACCACGGTGACAGCCCCTCCGGCCCATACGACGTGACCCGGTACACGTACACCTCCGACGGCGAGCTGTCGACGGTGATCGACCCGATGGGCAACGTCCGGCGCTACCACTACGACCTGCGGGGCCGGATGACGGCGGTGGACGACCCGGACAGCGGCCGGGTCGGCTTCGTCCACGACGAGGAGGACCGGGTCGTCGCCAGCACCGACGCCCGGGGGCGCACCCTGACCTACCAGTACGACGCGTTGGACCGGGTCGTCGCCACCTACGAGGGCAGCACCAAGCTGACCGAGTTCACCTACGACACCCTGATCAAGGGTGAGCTGACCAGCAAGACCCGGTATGTGGACGGCAAGGCGTACACGGTCACGGTCACCGGCTACGACGAGGCGGATCGGCCGACTGGCGTCCGGTACACGATTCCGGACGTGGAGGGGATGCTCGCCGGTAGCTACCAGTTCCGGGTGTCCTACAACCTCGACGGCTCGATAGCGACCTCCACTGAGCCGGCCGCTGGCGGGCTGCCCCTGGAGACGGTCCGCTTCGGCTACGACGTGCTCGGGCTGCCGACGACGACCTCCGGGGCCGACACGTACGTGACGGAGAGCGTCCACTCCAAGCTGGGGGAGGGGATCCGGACGGTGTACTCCACGGGCGCGAAGTCTGCGGTGCGCACCTACCAGTACGAGGAGGGCACCCAGCGGCTCAAGCGGGTGATCACCGAACGTGACGGGTCGCCGCTGCGCGTCGGCGACGTCAGCTACGACTACGACGAGGCGGGCAACATCCGGCGGACCAGCGACGCCCCGCCGGAGCAGACCGCTGACACCCAGTGCTTCCAGTACGACTACCTGCGTCGGCTTACCGAGGCGTGGACCCCGGGCAGCGGTGACTGTGCGGCCACGCGAGAGACCGGGAAGCTGGGCGGCCCCGCGCCGTACTGGTACTCCTACGACTACGACAAGGTGGGCAACCGCACCAAGGAGGTACGGCACGCCCTGGGCGGCGACACCACCCGGACCTACACCACCCCGGCCGCCGGTGCCGCCCAGCCGCACACGCTCAGTTCGGTGACTACCAGCGGTCCCACCGGGTCCCGTACCGACACCTTCGCCTACGACCCCTCGGGTAACACCACGAGGCGGGTGGTGGACGGGGTGACCCAGGACCTGGAGTGGACCGCCGATGGCGACCTGGCGAAGGTGACCGAGGGCAACAAGGTCACCAGCTACGTCTACGACGCCGACGGCAACCGGCTGATCCGACGCAGTCCCGAGGGCACCACGCTCTACCTCGGCGGGATGGAACTGACGGTCAAGGACTCCCAGGTCAACGGCTTGCGTTACTACTCGCACGGCGGCGAGGTAGTGGCGGTACGCAACGTCGCCGGGGTGAAGTTCCTCTTCGGCGACCACCACAGCACCGACGAGCTGAGCATCGACGCCACCACGATGGAGGTGACTCAGCGCCGCTTCGACCCGTTCGGCGCAGCGCGCGGGCCGCAGCCGACCAGTTGGACCGGTGACCGGTCGTTCGTCGGCGGAAACGCCGACCCGTCCACTGGGCTGATCCACCTCGGCGCGCGGGAGTACGACCCGCTTGTTGGCCGGTTCATCAGCGTGGACCCGGTGATCGACGTCGAGGACCCGCAGCAGATGCACGGGTACGCGTACGCGAACAACAGCCCGGAGACCTTCTCCGATCCGGACGGCCAGTGGTCGTTCTGCGGCTGGTGCAAACGGGCCTGGGCCGCCGCCCAGCGCAAGGCAGCCGCTGCCCGGGCGGCGGCGCTGCGGGCCTGGAAGGCGTGGAAGGCGCGGGTGGAGGCGGCCCGGCGCTGGGCCAAGCAGAAGGCTGAGGCGGCGAAGCGGGCCATCAAGAAGGCCAAGCAGATTGCCCGCAAGGTGGTCCGCAAGGCCAAGCAGGCCGCGCGCAAGGTCTATCACGCGGCGAAGAAGGCGGTGAAGAAACACGTCAGAGCCTTCAAGAGCACCGTCAAACGGGTCGGTAAGGCGGTAAGTAGAGGCGTCAAACGGGCCGGGAAGGCGGTGGCGAAGGCCGGCAAGTGGGTCGACAAGAACGTCGACTGGGGCAAGGTGTGGACCGTCACGAAGGTGGCGTTGGCCGTCGTCGCGATGTTCACCTGCACCATCTGTGCGGTGGCTGCCTACGCCACGATGGCGATCAGCGCGGTCGAGGCGGCCAACAGTGTGCGCAACGGCGACTATGCCGGAGCGGCGATGGGGTTGATTCCGGGTGGCGCGCTGGGCAAGGCCGGGAGACGGCTCCTGGCCAGGGCACCCACCCGGAACTCGATAGATGCCTCGCAGCCGGTACGGGACGGGGTGACGAACGTGTCGTCCGGCCGGCACGTGCGCGGCGACCTGATCCAGGTTGGCGGCGGGGGCAATGCGGTCATTGGCGGCCGGGTGGACGGCAACATCATCCAGATCGGTGACGGCCCCAACCTCGTCAGCGGTGTCAGCGTGGGTGGCAACATCGTCCAGGTCGGTACCGGGCACAACACGATAATGAACTCCAACATTGCCGGCAGCGTGGTGCAGGCCGGGCGCGTCTACGGCGGCATCCACTGGTAGGCCCTCGACGGTGGACGTACCGCCAGCCTTGGTTCCGGGCTGGCGGTACGTCGCTTTCGGCCGGTGCTGCCTTTGCCATCGTGGGCAGTGCCGCATCGGGCGGTAATCCGGTGTCCAGGTGGCATCGGCCGTGCCATGCTCGGCTCGTGTCGATCAGCATCCCGCCCGTCCTGACCCGTAACGTCGTCGAGAACTGGGGTGCGGACGGCACCCGGTGGCTGAGCGCGCTTCCGGCGCTGCTCGACGAGGTCGCCCGCGACTGGCAGCTCACCGTCGGCACGCCCTACCTGCTCAGCTACCACTGGGTCACCCCGGTCACCCGGGCCGATGGCACGGCTGCGGTGCTCAAGCTCGGCGTACCGGCCGGGCATCTGGAACTCGAGGCGCAGGCGCTGCGGGCGTACGACGGACAGGGCGCGGTGCGGCTGCTCGCCGAAGACCCGAAGCGGGGTGCCCTACTGCTGGAGCGTGCCGATCCCGGCACCCCGGCGGCGGCGCTGGTGCCGCGCGACGACACCGAGGCGACCGCCGCGATCATCGAGGTGGGACGTCGGTTGCACCGAACGCCGCCGGTCGGGTGCACCCTGCCCGAAGTCCGGGAGGAGAGCGAGTCGTTCCGGGCCCACCTGCGTCGCTTTCCCGGCGACGACCCGCTGCCGCGCCACCTCGTCGAGTGCGCGGGCACGCTCTTCGACGAACTCTGTGCGAGCGCGTCGGACCGGTTCGTGCTGCATGGCGACCTGCACCACGACAACGTGCTGCGGGCCGAGCGTGAACCGTGGCTCGCCATCGACCCGCACGGGGTGGTCGGCGACCCGGGGTACGAATGTGGTGCCGTGCTCTACAACCCCGACCCGTGGCGGCGCGAGGACGACCTGCTCGCCCTCGTACCGGCCCGGATCGAGCAGCTCGCCGACGGCTTCGGGATCCCGGTCGACCGTGTCGTCGCCTGGGGATTCGTCACCGCTGTGCTCTCCGAGGTGTGGACGGCGCAGGGCGACGGCACACCTGGCGAACGTGCCCTGGACGTCGCGACGATGCTCTATCCCCGGGTGCCGTAGCCGGTTACTCCACTGCCGAGGGTTGCTTCTGGCGGGCTGACGGACCGGTCGGCTCGTGGCGCGTCCAGGCGGGCTGGACGCGCCGGATCACCAGCAGGGCCAGCCCCACCAGCGGTACGCCGACGATGCTCCACAGCCCGGCGGCGTACGAGACCGAGTGGTTGTCGGCAAGTATGCCGAGCAGGGGGCGGCCCACGGCGATGCCGATCCCGGCGGTACAGGTGATCACCCCGAAGATCGCGGCGCGGACCGCAGACGGGGCGCCCTCGTTGGTGAAGACGTCCAGCACCGTCATGCCCAGCGCGTACCCGAAGCCCATCACCGGCAGGAAGACGAACGGGCCGAGGGAGACCGCCTGGCTGGTGGCGGCCAAGGCGACCAGGACGAGTAGGAACGCCGTTGCCAACGCCGTCCGCCGTCGGGTCACGGCCAGGTGCCCGGCCGCCAGTCCACCCAGCACCGAGGTGGCGGCGAACGCCGCGTACATCCAGCCGGTGACCCGGGCCGACAAACCCAGTTCCAGGGCCAGCGGCTGGAACAGGATCCGGGCACTCCAGCCGAAGAACAGCAGCAGGATGCCCAGCAGGACGGCCTGGCGTACCTGGGCCAGGGTGAGCGCCCGCCGGATGTCGGCCAGCGTCGCGGAGAGCGAGGTGGCTACCCGCGATCCTCGGATCTCCGGTAGCCGTAGGGCCAGCAGGAACGCCACCGCCGCCAGGGCGGAGGTGACGGCGAACGGAAGTCGGGGGTCCGACTCGTACAGGTAGCCGGCGGCCAGGAGCGAGACCAGTACGGAACCGTGGCCGATCGCGCGTACCAGCCCGAACGCCCGGGCCGGGTTGATCGGGAGTTCGTCCTGGGCACACAGCTCGTAGAGATAGGCGCTGGCCGCGCCGGAGGTGAGTGCCCAGAGCACCCCCCAGAGCACCCAGGTCGCGAAGAGTAGTGGGCTGGACTGGATCTGGGTGATCAGGGCGAACGTCAGCACCGACAGGCCGGCCAGGGTCAGATAGGCGCGGCGGCGACCGATCCGGTCCGCGATCACCCCCACCGGAAATTCACAGACCACCGAGACGATCCGAAACACCGCGTCGGCGAGCATCGCCGTGGCCAGCGGAAAGCCCAGGTCCAGTAGGTAGATCAGCCAGACCGGGAACCAGAACTGCACCTCCAGCAGGAATTGGGTGGTCGCGAAGATTCGTATCGACCGGCTGCGGAGGGCGGTCTTCATGGACGGGGCCTCCTCAGGAACGGCCGTCTCGACGGAAGAAGAGGTAGATGATGACCAGCAGGATCGAGACCATGCCGGAGGCGATGAGGATGGTGTCGGCGGATTGGGAGGCGAACCATTCCACGGCGGAGGAGCGGCCGAGGTCGTAGACGGCCATGTCCGGGTCGCTGGCGATCGATCGGCCGAAGTCGGTGACCGCCAACGCCGTACCGAGGATCGAGGTCATGGCGATGCCCAGCAGGATGAGGTCGGTGAACATCGCCGATCGGGCGGTACGTCGCGCGGCCAGTTCGGCGAGTCGCCGATCGCAGGTTTCGATCTTGAAGCGTACGGGTTGTTCCAGGAGCGTCTCGTAGTCCCAGAAGTCGAGGATGGCGTCCATCTCCACCCGGACGGAACGCTTGAGGTACTTCGACAGGTCCTGGCGTTCCATGATGATCAGCTCGGCTCGCTGGCTCAGCCCGAGCAGTTTGTCCTTGAGCTGGTCAAGCTCCCACCGGGAGTTGGCCGCCGCCGAATCGGCGAGGATCTTCGACAGCCGGGTGTCGATCCGGTCCAACATGCCGTAGAACACCTGGGCGTAGCGCAGCGCGTCCCACTGGTCCTCAAACGGGTCACCGGGCAGCATTCGGCCGCCCGCGCCATGGCGGTCCAGGAAGAGGTAGTTCAACCAGCGGACGAGATGGTGGATCTCCCCGTCCAGCAGTCGGTCGGCCGGCGGCCGGTCGTCCGCGGCGGAGACCACGTCCTTGACCCAGTGCCGCACCGTCGTTTCGGCGTCCGGGCGCGCCGGGTCGAGGATGAGACTCCGAGTCACCCACAGCGCCTCGCCGAACTCCGTCGTCACCGGATCGTCCGCCGGGGTGGCGGCCGCGAGGATCTGGTCGTCCCGGTCAGCCCGGCGGAACATGGTCAGCATCGGGTCCAGGTATCGGCTGACGACCTCCCGGGCCACCCGCTCGCCCATCGCCACGGCCTGGTCCCGCAGCTCGTCGAGTCGGGCGGGAAGTTCGTCGGCCGGGGCGGTCAGCGCGGGGTCGACGTTCGCCAGCAGCTCCACCAGCATCAGCCCGTGGTCGTAGAGGCGGAAGCTGATCTCGCTGACCCCGGTGTGCAGGACGTCGGTCGCGCCGGTGAACTCGCCCGGCAGGTGGGCCGGACGCAACGCCCCGGTGAGCACGTGCGGCATCCGCTCCGCGCCGTAATCGCTGATGGTGCGATAGAGGTTGAGCGAACTCGCCGGCCGGGTGTGCTCCAGTACGACGATCGGAGCCGGGATGGTTCCGTCCTCCGGGGCCTTCGGGGCCAGCTCCACCAGCAGTTCGTCCAGGTCCGATTGTTGTTTGGCCCAGAACCCGGCGTACGCGGTGGGGTCGCGCAACGACGCGCCGGGTACGGCGTAGTAGTCCACCACCACCGGGGCGAGGATCCGCAGCTCGGTCATGCGCCCTCCGTCCCGATCAGCAGGGCGCGCGCGTCGACGTGCAGCACCCGCCCCTGCGCCGGCCCGTTGAGGATCTTTACCTTGACCAGGATCGGTGCGCGGGATGTGCCGGGCGATTCCACGAACTCCCGGGGCCAGGCGAGCACCTGCGCCCGGGTGCCCTGCGGGGCCAGCAGGGCCAACCTGCCTTTGTCGTCCAGGAGTTCCACCAGCCCGGAACCGCCCACCGGGGTCAGCGTGACCTGCCGGCCGTCGGCTGGCTCGAACCCCGGGATGATCTCCTTGTACTCGCCGCTCTGGCGCAACCTTCCCAGCACCTCGTTGAACCGCTTCATCACGATGGCGGCTTCGGGAGTGTCGGCCATCATGAAGTAGAGGCCCTCCACCGAATGGACCAGCGGATTGTCGGCCTGGAGATAGCCGAAGTCACTGGCGTCCCCGGTGAACGCCGAGCCGCTCAGCACCGCCTGACCAGGGAGCAGCCCCTCGGCGAGTACGTCGACGCGCCCATCGGCCAGTGCCTGGAAGCCCTCCAGTGGCGAGTCGAAGGTTACGAAGGTGCTGACCGCGGACTCCAGTTCCTTCCAGTAGTCGTACCCGGCGATGCCACCCACCCGCAGGCCGGCCAGGTCGGCCGGTGTGGAGATCTTCGGCTCGCCCCGATGGCGGTTGTAGAACAACACGTACTCGATGTCGAGGAGTGAATCGGAGAGCAGGAAGCCGGCCCGCCGTGACTCGCTACCCACCAGCGGAAACACCGCGTGGGACGCGCCGGAGGTGACCTGCTTCTCGGCCAGTGACCACGAGGTGTGCCGGATCTCGGGGGAGTAGCCGGATTGTTTGAGGGTCTCGACAACCAGCTTGGCGACCGGTCCGCCGTCGGGCAGTTCGGGGCCGACGAACGGTGCCCATGATCCACTGGAGACCAGCAGCGGTCGGGACGGGGCCGTGGGAGAGGCCCGTAATCCGACGGCGATGACCGCCGCCGACAGGAGCACCACCACGATCAGGGCCAGCATCGGGCCTCTGGTCCGCAGTGATCTCCACAGGAAGGACGGTCGGCGTGAGGTCGGGCTCACGTTCTTCGGTCTCCTATCCGGATGGTGCTCTCGCCGGGGCCTGCATCGATGCGCTGTCCCTGACCACTGTCGGGAAACCGTAGGGTACAAGGTCACGACCAAGCGCTATCCGCGCCGACAAACCGTCGGCGCGGATAGCGAGACTGGCGCGGATGAAGCGGCTGGCGTTGCTAGGAGCAGGCCGCCCCGTTGACGGTGACGAGGCCGGGTGGCGGATTGGCCCCACCGGTGGTGGTGGCGTTGAACCCGAAGGTCACCGTCCGACCCGGGTCGATCCGGGCGTTGTACGACTCGTTGCGGGCCGTCACGGTGGCACCGGCCTGGGTCACCTTCGCCAGCCACGCCTCGCGTACCTTCTGGTCGCCGACGAAGGCGAAGCTGGCTGTCCAACCCTGGACCGGGCGTGAGCCGGTGTTCCGGATGGTGACCTGCGCGGTGAATCCGCCACCGCCGGCCCAGGTGCCGTAGTTGACGTAGTCGACGCGGCAGGTGGCCGGCGGCGGGGCGGTACCGTCGCCCTGGTCGGCGAGGAACGAGGCGATCCAGGCCAGCGCCGAGTTCCAGTTGATCGCCACCTCGTTCGTCGAGTACGAGTTGATGTCGTCCACGTAGCAGAACATCGGCGCGCAGCCGGACAGGAGTTGGCTGGCGAACGGGTCCTGGAGCGCGGTGTTGGGTCCACCGGCCAGGGAACCGGCGGGCGGGTTCGGCGACGACGGGTCGAGCTGGTTGCCGAAGATCCGGCTGTGCTGGTTGCGGGCGGCCTGCTCACCCCAGCCGGTCACGTACGACATGTTGAGCGCGTTACGGCCGAAGAGGTAGTCCATCGCCTGCACCGCGCCGTCCCGGTAACCCGCCTGCCCGGTCAGGTCGTAGGCGGTGGCGAGTACGACGGCATTGTTGATGACGTTGCTGTTGCCGCCCCAGAAGTAGCTGTCCGGGTCGCCGGACATCGGCAGCCCGTACGCCTGTTGGCCCAGCTCGGCCAGGTAGCCGTCGGCGGCGGCGGTCACCGAGGCGCGGATCCGGGTCCGCTCGGCGGCCGGCAGTCCACTCGGGACGGTGGCCAGGTCCAGCCGGCCCAGCGCGGCCACGCCCTGCCAGCCGAACCCGCGCGGGGCGAACACGTCACCGGCGTGGTGCGGCGAGGCGGTCAGGTCGGCCAGGTACGCCTGCTCGCCGGTGGTCAGGTACAGCTCGGCGGCGGCCCAGTAGAACTCGTCGGTGACGTTGGTGTCGTCGTACGCCCCACCGCCGGTGGCGTCGTTGGGGCTGGCGTAGATCGCCGGGTTCGCCTTGGCTGCCGCGTACGCCGTCCGCGCCACGGATCCACAGCGCGTTGCGAAGGCGGTGTCGTACGGGGCGTACAGCCGGGCGCACTGGGCCGTGGTGGCGGCCAGGTTGAGCGTGGCGGCGGTGGACGGCGGGTGCAGTTCCCGAGGTTGCGTGTCGGCCTCGGGAGCCAGCGGCAGCCCGGTCCAGTTCCGGTCGTGGATCTTGTGGTGGGCCATGCCGGCCAGTGGCCGGCCGGCCGGGACCTGCATCCGGATCAGGAACTCCAACTCCCAGCGCGCCTCGTCGAGGATGTCCGGTACGCCGTTGCCCCGCTCGGGCACCCGCAGCGTGGCGTCACCGAGCGCCGTGCCGCCGCCCGCGCTGGCCGCTGTCTTGGTCCGCTCGAAGGTGCTGAGTAGCTGGTAGGTGGCGATGCCGCCGTTCACGACGTACTTGCCGTGGTCGCCGGCGTCATACCAGCCGCCGCGTACGTCCAGCCGGTAGTCGCAGACCCCGGCCTGGCATGGCACGTCGGTGTCGCCCTGGTTCGGGGCCACCCCGAGGTGCCCGGCGGGTCGGGCATACTCGGCCCCGACCAGGTTGCCGTCGATGGCGATGCCGCTGCGCTGGACGTAGAAGAACTGGAGCGCGTCGGAGCGCAGTTGGGCGTAGAGGTCGCCGGAGATGTCGAACGGGTGGCTGGTCTCGCCGTCGGCGACCAGGGTGTAGCCGGTGCCGGCGGTGCGGTGGGCGGAGAAGTCGATGCTCTGCACGTTCTGCCCGGAGGCCGGGTCCACCCCGCGTGGGGTGCTCTGGCCGCTGGCCACCACGGCACCGGCCGCCGATCGCAGCTGCCAGGGCAGCGGGTCGGTGGCGCTGGTGACGACGGTGGCGTTCTTCGGCCCGTTGGGCAGGTAGCCGACCTGGTTGACCCGGGCCCGGGGGCCGGTGTCCGGTACGTACGGCGGCTCCTCGATTCCGCCGCGCAGCGAGACGTCGTCCAGGCAGAGGGTCTGCTCCACCGGGCTGCCACCGACCTGGAAGATCAGTTGGGCGGTGGGGTCGTCGGTCGGGGCGGTGAAGGTGTGCTCGACCCGGATGGCGCCGTCGCTGGCGGTCGCGTCGACGGAGGCATAGGCGGTGTACGGCGCGGTGCCGAGTTGGAGTACCGCTCGTAGGGCAGAATTGCCGGGGCTGGCGGAGACCGCGAACGACAGCGTGTACGACGAACCAGCGACCAGCGGAATGGCACCCTGTCCGATGCCGGCGTCCCACAGGTTGCCGAGTCCACCGGGGACGGTGGCGCAGCCCCGGCCGTCCACGACCCCGATCGGGCCGGTGCCGTAGGAGAACCAGGGCGGGACACCGGCGCTGAAGTCGCCGTTTTCGATCTGTTCTGGAGCATCGCGTGGTGGGGGATCGGCGTGCGCCGGCGCGGTCGTGCTGGTCAGGGCAAGGACGGTTGCCGTGGCGATCAGCGCCAGGCGGGACCGGCGGGCTTGGTGTGGGGTCACGTGGGGGTCCCTTCGGGGGTGGAATTGTGGGAGCGCTCCCAGATTGCCTTGATGTTTCCAGGGTGCGATCGAGCTGTCAATCGATGCGACTGGATGGAATTGGTGCTGCGGCAGCGTTGGTGAGCGGGATATCCAGTTGGGCTGGTCGGGGCAGTCGCTTACCGTGCGTGGGTGAACTTGGAGATCGTGACCCTGGCGGACCGGCCCGAGCTTGCCTCCCTGCTCGACGGCCTCGACGGTGCCTGGCCGGAGTTCATGGGCTGGGATCCCATGGCCAGCCTCTACTACGGCGTGGCCAGCGAGCTGTATCCCGAGTTCGTAATGCTCGCCTTCGACCCAGCCGAGCCGGAGCGGGCCGTGGCGCGGGCCTACTCGGTGCCGCTGTCCTGGAACGAAACAGACCCGCTGCCCGTCGGTGGCTGGGACCGGGTGGTGCAGCGTGCCACCCTCAACCGTCTCGCCGACACCCCCACCAACATTGTGTCGGCCCTGGAGATCTGCATCCGGCCCGACCGGCAGGGTGCCGGCATCTCCGGTCTGATGTTGGCCGCGATGCGCGACAACGCCCGCCGACTCGGCTACGACACCCTGATCGCGCCGGTCCGCCCCAACGGCAAGCACCGCCAGCCCGACCTGCCGATGGGCGAGTACGTGGCGCAGACCCGCGACGACGGCCTCCCTGTCGACCCGTGGCTGCGGGTGCACGTACGAGCCGGCGGTCGCATCGAGGGTGTCGCCACCCGGTCCATGGTGGTCCCCGGCAGCCTCGCCGAGTGGCGGCGCTGGACCGGTCTGCCCTTTGACACGACCGGACCGGTCCACGTCCCGCAGGCGCTCGTCCCAGTGCACTGCGACGTCGCCCAGGACCATGCCGTCTACGTCGAGCCCAACGTCTGGGTCCGGCACCGGTTGTAGCCCCGCCAACGCCGGTCGGCGGCATACGTCAGGCGGCAGGTGGCATGCGTCAGGTGGCATGCGGCACACAGCATGCGTCAGGTGGCAGGTGGCGAGCTTGACGGCCGCACGATCGTGCGCAAGTATGCCGGGGTGGGTAAGGGGGAGACGACCAAGCAGGCCGTGCTGGAGGCGGCCGCCGAGATCGCCGGCCGAATCGGTCTGGCCGGCCTCACCATCGGTTCCCTGGCCAGCCACGTGGAGATGTCCAAGAGCGGGTTGTTCGGGCACTTCCGCTCGAAGGAGTCCCTCCAGTTGCAGGTCCTGGCCTACGCCCGGGAGAGCTTCGTCGAGGCGGTCGTCCATCCCGCGCTGGCCACCCCCCGGGGCGAGCGTCGGGTCCGCGCGCTCGTCGACCGCTGGCTGACGCTCATCCTGAAGCGGCACGCGGGCTGCCTCTTCGTGTCGGCGGATACCGAGTTCGACGACCAGCCCGGACCGATCCGGGATCAACTGGTCCGGGATCACCGCGACATGATGGAGTCGATCGCGCAGATGTTCCGGACCGGGATTTCCGAGGGAGAGTTTCGGCCGGACGCCGACCCCGAACAGTTCGCCCACGACCTGTACGGCGTCATGCTCGGGCTCTTCCACGCCCACCGCCTGATGGGTGACCCCGCCGCCGTGACCAGGACTCGGCGGGCCGTGGACACGCTGCTGGACAACGCCCGAATCTGACCTTTCTTGATCCTGATCTGACCCCTTCGATTGGAGCGACATGGCCGACTGGCGCACTCGAAAAAGCACGATCGTTCGTACTGTAATGATGGGCGGGTTGCGGCTGACCTTTGGCGTGCTGGAGCGGGCAGCACCCGGTCCGGGAGCCGTACTCGCCGAGCGGATGTGGTGCACCATCCCGAGTGGACAGGTGCGCCCGGCAGACCCACCCGGCGAGCGGTTCACCGTCCCGGTACACGGTCGTCCCGTCGTCGCCGAAGCCTGGGGCGAGGGACCGGTGATCTACCTGATGCACGGTTGGGGCGGTTGGCGCAGCCAACTCAATGCCTTCGTGGCCCCGCTGGTCGCTGCCGGGTACCGGGTCGTGGCCATCGACGCGCCGAGCCACGGCGACTCCGCACCCGGTGGCTTCGGACCGGGGAGAGGACTGCTGACCGACTTCGTCGCCGCGTTGGCCGCCGTGATCCAGGTGAGCGGGCCGGGGTACGCGGTGATCGGCCATTCCGTCGGCGGCGCCGTCACCGCGATCGCGGCCCTGGACGGCGTACCCGCCGAGCGACTGGTCCTCATCGCCCCAGCGAGCGACCCGCTCGCGAACACCGCCGTCTTCGCCCGTGCCCTCAACTTCGGGGAGCGGATCCGGACTCGCTTCCTCGGCCGCCTCGAACGGCGGGTCGGGCGGCGGATGGCCGACTTCGACATCCCGGCCCGCGCGGCCGAACGGCAGGATCTCCCGCCGCTGCTCGTCGTACACGACCGGCTGGACAAGGAGGTGCGGCACACCGACGGCGAGGCGCTCGCGGCGGTCTGGCCCCGGGCCGAACTGATGCTGACCGAGGGCCTCGGGCACCGGCGCATCCTGCGCGACCCCGGCGTCGTCGATGCTGTCGTTCAGTACCTGGCTGGCGCTCGGACAGCGGCGACCGGGCCGGAGGAGGCAGCAGCATCAGTCGGCTGATGCCCGTCGTCCGCTCCGGCGGAGGCCCGCACCCACCGTCGCCCGGTACGACATCCGGCGCAACAGTGTCTCCGCCGGGCCGCGATACCCCATGCGGCGCATCCAGTCGGCCAGCAGAATCGAGACCGCCCAGCTTCCGACACCGATCGCGATGGTGGCAGCGGCACCCATCTCGTCACGTAGGTCCAGGGTGAACGGGTAGAACAGCACCACCCACACCACCGACTGGAACAGGTAGAACGTCATCGACCGCTGACCCAGCGCGGCGAGCGCGGTGGTGAACGGGCCATGGTCGTGGCCGATCCGGATCGCGACGAGACCGACGGCGGCGGCCAGGCCGATTCCGCCCGCGTATCCGGCGAGGGTGTGCGCGGCGTGGATCGCCCAGGCCACCGAAGTGGACGACGTGCTCCACACACCGGCCATCAGGAGGGCCACGGGGATCCGACCGACGATCGACCCGACGAGCAGGACACCGACGGCCGGGCGCAGTGGTGCCGCGTGGCGTGCCGGCTCGTCCAGGATCCGTCGCCGCGCCGCCCAGATGCCCAGCACCATGCCGGGCACGACAATGACGGTGGAGAGCAGGGTCTCGACCGGCCAGGCCGGGAGGGCGGCGAGGACGTGGGCACCGAAGTCGGGTGCCATGTACTCGGCCATGGTGAAGGCCCGGCCGTTGTGAGCGTTGTGCTGTGCCGTCACGCCCTGCCAGGTGAGCAGCAGCGTTGCGGGGACGAGCGTTGCCGCCCCCGTCCAGCACAGCACCGAGTCGCGGGCTCGTACGAGTGGGGTGAGTAGGAGCAGCGTCGCACCGTAGACCGCGATGATGTCGAGCGGGACGAGGAGCACGGCGTGTAGGAAGCCGATGATGAGCAGCCAGAGGCTTCTGCGCCGGAGCAGCTTCCGGATCGTCGGCCAGTCGTCACCGCGGGCGTACTGGCGTTGGGTGAGCTGACCGAGCCCGTATCCGAAGAGGAACACGAACATGGCGCGGGCCTGGTTGTCGGCGATGAGGGACTTGACGAAGGTGGCGGCGGTGTTGAGGGCCGCGGGCCCAAGGTCCCAGTCGTTGACGAAGGCTGGGGCGTGCGCCACGGCGATGAGCAGCAGCATGAGGCCGCGCGCCAGATCGGGTGCCAGTGATCGGACTGTCACGCTGGTGGGTCCGGCGGCGCGGGTGTGGGTGCCGACGGTGGGGGATGGGGGCATCTCGACTCCTCTCCGGGTACGGCGCGGTGTGGGTGTCTCTCCCGGTCGGTAGGGAAGGCGACCGTTGGCCGTGCCGAGTGGGGTAATCGCTGGGTGCCGGCACCGTGATGCCGGCACCCAGCGGGCGGCAGACCCGTTTTTGGGCACGGTGGGATAGCCGCAGGTGCGGTCGGAATTTTCGGTACGGTCTGCCGCTGAGCTGGTCCGGGCTGTTGGCTCGCCCCGCATTGCGGGGCTGCTGGCTCGGCCCGCATGGTGCGAGGCGGTCGCTCGGCCCGCATGGTGCGAGGCGGTCGTTCGGCCTACATGGTGCGGCGGGAGAGAGCGGGACGAGGTCGGATCGGTCGTCCGCTGAAGAGGTGGTGCTACCCGGATGGTGCTACCTGGGTGGTCTTACTCGGGTGGTGCGGAGGGTTGCTGCGGAGTAGTTGCTGCGGGGTGGTGCTGTGCTGGGTGGAGAATGGCCCGGCCCGGTTGTCGGCGGGACGCCTCGATGGTCAGCGGGCGGAGTCGCGGCTGTAGAGCTTCCGCGCCCACAGGTAACTGACCAGGGCGATGACGGCGCTCCAGCCGAGGGCCAGCCAGGCACTGTTGCCGATACCGCTGCCCAACAGCAGCCCCCGGAGGGTCTCCATGACGGGGGTGAAGGGCTGGTAGTCGGCGAACCAGCGCACCGCGGCGGGCATCGAGTCGGTGGGAACGAATCCACTGCCGAGGAACGGCAGCAGGATGAGCGGCATGGGCAGGTTGCTGGCCGTCTCGACGCTCTTGCTCACCAGGCCACAGGCGACCGCGAACCAGACGACCGCGAAGGAGATCGCGGCGACCACACCGATGGCGGCGAGCCACTCGACCGGGGTGGCGGTGGGGCGGAAGCCTACGAGCAGGGCGGCCCCGGTGACGACGGCCACCGCGAGCATGGCCTGGATCATGCTGCCAAGCACGTGGCCGGTCAGCACCGAGGGTCGGAAGATCGCCATCGTACGGAACCGGGCGATGATGCCCTCGGTCATGTCCATGGCGACGGATATCGCCGTTCCCTGCGCGACACTGGCGATGGTGATCAGGAGGACGCCAGGGGTGATGTAGTTCGCGTACTCTGCCCTGCCACCCGAACTGCCACCGAGGCCGGCACCGATCGTGCCGCCGAAGACGTAGACGAAGAGCAGCAGGAGGACGACCGGCATACCGATGAGCAGCAGCGTCATCGACGGATAGCGCTGCATGCGTCGGAGGTTGCGGCGCAGCATCGTGCTCGAATCACGTACGGCGTAGGCAAGCGTGCTCATCGTACGGAAACCCTTTCCTTGTCGGGTTGGCCGGTGAGGGCGAGGAAGACGTCGTCGAGGTCCGGGGTGTGCACCGACAGTTCGTCGACCTCGATGGCGGCGTCGTCGAGGCGGCCCAGTAGGGCGCGCAGCGACCGGACACTGCCGTCGTGCGGGACGTGCAGGCTGAGCGCGTCGTCGTCGCGCGTGACATGGGTGAGGATCCGCGTGGCCTGGTCGAGCCCGGCGGCACCGCTGAACCGGAGCCGTACGTGACCGCCGGGAATGCGTCGCTTGAGCTCGTCGGCGGTTCCTTCCGCGACCAGGTGCCCGTGGTCGAGGACGGCGATCCGGTCGGCGAGTTGGTCCGCCTCCTCCAGGTATTGCGTGGTGAGGAAGATGGTCACCCCGCCGCGGACGAGGTCACGGATGATCTGCCACATGGTGCGACGGCTGCGCGGGTCCAGGCCGGTGGTCGGTTCGTCGAGGAAGATGACGCTCGGGTCCCCGACCAGGGTCATCGCCAGGTCGAGCCGCCGACGCATGCCGCCGGAGTAGGTGACCACCGGTTTGCCGGCCGCCTCGACCAGGTCGAACTGTTCCAGTAGCGCGGCGATGCGCCGCCGCCCGGTGGATCGGTCCAGGTGGCGCAGGTTCGCCATCAGGGCCATGTTCTCCGCCCCGGTGAGCAGATTGTCCACGGCGGAGAACTGGCCGGTGACCCCGATGGCGTTGCGTACGCCGTCGGGGTCGCTGTGCAGGTCGTGCCCGGCGATCCGCACCTGACCAGCGTCGGCGCGGATCAGGGTGGAGAGGATCTGGACGGTGGTGGTCTTTCCGGCCCCGTTGGGGCCGAGCAGGGCGAAGATCGTTCCCGGCGGCACGGTCAGGTCGATGCCGTCGAGCACGAGCTTGTCGCCGTACGCCTTGCGTAGCCCGGTGGCCACGATCGCGGGTTGGCGGGACATTGCTTTCCTCCAGGAATTCGGGTCAGGAACGGCGGACGGTGATGCTGCCGACGGAGGTGCGAGCGCGGATCTCCACGGTGTCTCCGGCGTCGCCCGGGCCGGTGGAGGACTCCAGTTCGTTGCGGACCCGCCCAGCGATGGTCTTCAGGTCGAGCCAGGCGGCGGTGCCGTTGCGGACGCCCACCTCGAGGCTGCCGGCAGCGCTCTCCAGGGTGACCGTGCCGCGGACCACCTCGCCGAGTCGTACGCTGCCGTTGGCGGTCGTCGCGGTGACGTTGGCGTGTGCCCGGTCGACGGTGATCCCGCCGTTCGCCGACCTGAGCCGTAGCTCGCCGGCGACCTCGCCGATCCAACTGTCACCGTTGGAGTTCTTGACCGTTGCCGGCCCGTCGATCCGGCCCAGGCGGATGGCCCCGTTGCTGTTGGTCACCTCGGCGTTGCCGGCGATGTGCTCCACGATCACGTCTCCGCTGCCGCTGTGCAGCTTCACCGCCCCGGCCTGGTCGATGCGGATCTTTCCGTAGCCGTTCTTGAGCTGGCACTCGGCGAGTCGGCCGGCGCAGCGGAGATCGCCCATGCCGGTCTCGCCCTCGATCTGGGAGCCGGACGGGAGTTCGAGCGTGACGTCGATCCCCCCGGTACGGGTGAACAGCGAGCCGAGCTTCGGGGCTTTGATCGTCAGCCGGCCGTTGGCGTACTCGACGCGGGTTTGTTCGGCGACCTTGAGGTCGGCCTTGCTGGTCGGGTCGATGGGTTGTACATCCACATTGGTGTCGACGCGGTCACTGGCAATGACCTGCACGTTGGCGACGACCATGCTGAGGCTGAGGGTGACGGAGATCGGTTGGGGGGTGTCGAAGGTCGGCATGATGGTCCCTTTCTTGAAAGCTGTTGAGCGGTGGCGTTGCGTTCAGTGGGCTTAGCGGGCCAGTGGGCCAGTGGGCCAGTGGGGCAGTCGGCCAGTGGGGCAGTCGGCCAGTGCGGTCAGCGGGCCCAGCCGGTGAAGCGTTGGCCATGGCTGGAGGCCCGGTGCTCGGTGGCGGGATGCGCGGGGCGGGTCGGCGACAGCGCGTCAGCGACGGCGCGGACGAGCCAGGCGTTGACCGAGAGCCGTTCCCGGGCGGCGGCCTCCTCGACCCGGGTCTTGAGGTCGTCGGGCAGACGAAGGTTGATCCGGGCGGTCGCGCCCTTGTCGCCGCCGGTGGCCGGGATCTCCTCCATGGGCGGCGGGGGGATGCTCGGCTCGGGTTCTGTCGGCACCGGCTGGTCGACCGGGGCCGGGGTTACCACGAAGTCCGGATCGCGTCCCTGTAGGCGTAGGTGGACCGAGCCCGGGGCCAGGTCGCGGGTGATCTCCGCGGTGGCGGTGGAGAGCGCCTCCAGCAGGGTGAGCCGGATCGCGGATTCGAGGGGAGCGGTGAGGCGCTCGGCGAGGGCTCGCGCCTCGTCGCCGCCGGCTTCGGCGGCGACCGCGAGTTCCCGTCGGAGCAGTTCGACGTACGGCAGCAAATCCATGACATCATGGTGGTGTCAAAGTGGCACCATGTCAAGCCGCTTTGGCTCAAAGATGGCTCAGTTGGTTCCGGGGTCGTGCGCTAAGGAGCGGTTACGCAAGGTCGCGACGCCGTCGCCCTCGATCTCGTCGCAGTACCGGGTGCGCCCGGTCATCGCCATTACAAGCGCCAGGGTGGTGCCGGACACCAGTGGCCCGGTGCCGCTGGTGAAGGGCCCATCGGTCGCGACGAGTCGCAGGCCATCGATCCGCCCCTTGGCCAGTACGACGAGGTCGGAGCCCTGGTAGTACTCGGCCACCATCGTGATGGTCTCGATCGGGTAGTCGCGACGAATACCCAGCGGCTGCCGGATGTCCTCCCCGTGCACGATCGACTCACCGAGCATCGCCACGGTCGGAAGCGGCGGTTTGGTGGTGCTCGTGACACTGCGGCGGAACCTCGCGAGCGTCTCGGCCGGGGTCGCGCCCAACTGTTCGGCCAGCCGCATCGCCACCTGCTTGTCGAAGTCGAACCGGCAGCGGATCACGCCCGCGAGCCACCGAACGGTGTTGAGGCTGGCCCCCGCCGTGAGGTGGGCAAGCACCTCCCGCACCGACAAGCCGGTGCACAGCGACGGCGTCACCCACTGTTCGTCGGTCAGACTCGCCAGATCGGTCGCAAGGGCGGCCCGCTCGTCGTGGATCAGGGGCCAGATGCGGGCATCGCTGCGCCGGGCTGTCTGCTGCTTCGAGTTGGTCATGTCGGAGGTCTCCTGCGTCGGGTCGGCGTTGGACTGCCAGTGGTAAGACCGCCATGATGGGGCAGACTCGTCGCTTGTGAGCGAAGTTTTCTCGGCAAGGTCTGCTGAACCCGCGTCCGAGAACGCCGACCTGGCGTGCGCACGTGCTGGGGACGAATCCGCGTTCGCCCGCCTGGTGGCGCCACTGCAACGCGAACTACACGCCCACTGTTACCAGATGCTTGGCTCGACCCACGATGCCGACGATGCGCTGCAGGATGCCTTGCTGCGGGCATGGCGCGGGCTGGCGCGCTTCGAGGGGCGTGGCTCGCTGAGGTCGTGGCTCTACACCACGACCACCCGTACCTGCCTGGACATCATCAAGGCCCGGGGGCGACGGGTGCTGCCCGTCGACTTCGGCCCGTCCAGCGACCACGCCGTACTCGACGGGAACGTTCCGTCGACCGAGGTCGGCTGGCTGGGCCCGTACGCGGACACCGACCTCATGGACGGCCCGGCCAGCCCGCATGCGCGTTACGAGCGGCGGGAGGCTGTCGAACTCGCCTTCGTCGCCGTACTGCAACACCTGCCCGGCAACCAACGGGCAGTGCTGTTGTTGTTCGATGTCCTCGGTTTCTCCGCCGTCGAGATCGCCGCGATGATGGACACCTCGACCACTTCGGTGAACTCCGCGTTGGCGCGGGCTCGCAAGACGGTCAAGGAGAAGGTGCCGTCCCGTACGCAGCAGCAGACGTTGCGGAAGATCGACGACGCCCGGGTACGGGAGATCGTCGGTGGGTACGCCGACGCGTTGACGGGCGGCGACATCGACGCCCTGGTCGCCCTGTTGACCGAGGACGTCACCTGGTCGATGCCGCCGCTGCCACACTGGTACCACGGCATCACGGCGGTCGCCGACTTCGCCTGGCAGGTCCCGATGACCCGTTGCCCAAGCTGGCGTCACCTCCTGACCAGCGCAAACGGTCAGCCGGCCGTGGCGTTCTACCTCGGGGACGACGCCGCCGGTCCGCATGTCGCCTGGTCGATCACAGTGCTGACCCTGCGCGGAGAGCGCATCGCCGAACTCACCTCATTCCTCGGTGCCGACCACTTTGTGCCCTTCGGCCTGCCGGCCCGGCTCTCCTGACCTGAGCGAGGAGATATCCGCTGGATCGCATCTGTGACCCGGGTGACAATGCCCGAGTGGATCGCCGAAGCCTGGTCAAACTGAGCAAGCGAATGTCGCGGGCCTTGCGGCACAACCCGGGACGGTTCGGCCTCGCCCTCGACGCCGCAGGTTGGGTGCCGCTTGACGAGTTCCTGGTCGCGCTACGGATAGGCCGGGCCGACCTCGACCTGGTCGTGGCCGAAAACGACAAACAGCGGTTCGCCGTCCAGCATGGACCCGATGGCGTGGAACGGATCCGGGCCAATCAGGGGCACTCGATCCCGGTCGAACTCGGGCTGGTGCCGCAGATCCCGCCGCACCACCTCTACCACGGCACCAGCGCCGCCGTGCTCGAATCCATTCGCGCCACCGGCCTCAACCGGGGCAACCGTCACCACGTCCACCTCTCTGCCGATGTCGAGACGGCCCGACGGGTGGGGGCCCGGCGCAGCGGTCCCGTGGTGATACTGACCGTGGACGCGGCGGCAATGGACCGCGACGGCCACGCCTTCTACCGCAGCGACAACGGGGTCTGGCTCACCGACGCCGTACCGGTGAACTATCTGCTTGCCTGATCCCGTCCACGATCCGGGCCAGCTGTTCGATCAGACCCGCGGAGATCAGGCGGTGCCGGACTGCTCGGTGAGGAACCGGGTCAGCACCTCGGTGTGGGTGGAGAAGGCGAGTTCGGTCGGCTCGGTGACCACCAACCACTCGGTTGCCTCGTCGGTGGGGGCCGAGGCGGGCATCTGATCGGCAGGTTGGGCCGGCAAGGTGCCGAAGATCAGGACAGTCCCGCCGCTGGGCGCACTCCGTACGTCGAACAACCGCACCGTGTCGACATCGCCGACCAGACCGGTCTCCTCACGGAGTTCCCGGACCAGCGCGTCCCGCCAGTCCTCACCGTGTTCGATGAAGCCACCGGGTAACGCCAGTAGTCCTCGGGCCGGCTCGATGTCGCGGCGCTGCACCACCACGCCCAGGCCGTTGGCCGTGACGACCGGCAGGATCGCTACCGCCACCGGTATCGGATTACGCCAGACGGTGTGCTCACAGGTAGCACATATCCGGGGCCAGCCGGCCGAAGTCGGGTAGGCAGTGCCGCAGGACGAACAGTGGGCGTACGGAGTGCCGGTCACGTGGCAGCACGATACCCGTGCCAGCAGATCGTCCGTCGTCGACCTGTGACCGCAACGCTTCGGTACCGATGGCCCGCGGGTAGCTACCCGGGGTACGGCGTCGACCGTGCCGGGCCGCCCGATCTCGGCATCGGCCGAACGGGCTAGAGTGCCCGGCGTTATGACTTCCGTTCCGATGCCCCCAGGACCGCTGTCCACCGCCGAGAGCCCTGCTGTCGCCCTGGGCAGCCCGGACACCTCGGCTAGCAGGAAGGAGTCCAGCCCCGCCGCCGTCCGGGCGCCGTTGAACCGGCTGCCGTCCCTCACCGGCCTGCGGTGGATCGCCGCGATGCTGGTATTCGGCTTCCACGTCGGGACGATGCACGTCATCGCCGATCCCGACTACCAGGCGGTGGTCAGCCGACTGTTCACGCTCGGCCTCTCCGGGGTGCAGTTCTTCTTTATTCTCAGCGGGTTCGTACTGGTGTGGTCGGCCCGGCTCGGTGAACCCCGCCACGTTTTCTGGCGTCGGCGAATCGCCAAGATCTTCCCAAGTCATGCGGTGATGTGGGCCGTCGTGCTGGCGTTTGGCGTCTTCTACTGGGCCGAGCCGCAGAACATCAAGGTACTGCTGTCGAACCTCTTCCTGGTGCAGGCGTGGAACCCGACACCTGGCTGGTTCTACAGCGTCAACACGGTCAGTTGGTCGCTCTCCTGCGAGCTGTTCTTCTACCTATGCCTGCCGTTGGCCCTGCCGGCGATCCGTCGGGCCAAACCGTGGATGCTGTACGCCGTCGTCGTCGCCATGCCGCTGCTGATCCTGGCCATGTGGCCGGCCCAGGCGTTGGTGCCGGAGGCGGACCGCTGGTGGTTCACGCAGGTGTTCCCGCTGGTCCGGTCCCTGGAGTTCTGGCTCGGCGTGGCCGCCGGCGAGCTGCTGCGGCGGGGCTGCTGGCGCGGCCCGAACCTGCCGGTCGCCAGCGCCATCTTCGTCGCGACCTGGATCGTCGCCAGCTTCTGGATTCCCGCCCAGTGGTGGACGACGTTGTTGGCCGTCGCCTACGTGTTGGTGATCGCCGCCGCGGCCGACGCGGACGTGCGCGGTACCTGGTCGCCGTGGCGATCGCGACCGATGATCTGGCTCGGCGAGGTGTCATTCGCCTTCTACCTGGTGCACGTTTTCGTGGTCACCACCGTGCTGCGGATGACCGACACCATCGGCGGTCTTCCCGGCTGGCGCGGTCCGGCTGCCGCAGTCGGCTTCCTGCTGCTCAACCTGGTCCTCGCCTGGCTGCTCTTCCGGTTCGTGGAAAAGCCGATGATGCGCCTGCTCGCCCCTCGGCGACGGGCCGTCCCGGCCACCGGGACACCAGCGACAGCGGCATCAGGGAGCACGTCATCAGCGACGACGACATCAGGGAGCACGTCACCGACGGTGATGGTGCCGAGACAGACCCGGAAGGGAAGCTGACGAAGATTGGCGGGCGGGTGGTGTGTCTCGGGTGGCGGCGACCAGGCGGCCGGATGGAAGGCGCTAGGGCGGGTCGTGACCGGGTTGATTGGTAGGATCGACAAGAAATGATCATTCTGCTCCATTCCTCGAAGACGATGCGGCCCTCGGCGCGCGGTGACCTGTCACTCGGCACGCCGGCCCTGCTCGATCGGGCCCGGACCCTCGCCGACTACCTGAAGACCCTCTCCCCGGAGCAGGTGACGAAGGTAATGGCGGTCTCACCCGACCTGGCGGAGCGTACGCACGCGCTCCTCGCCGACTGGGGAGTCGATCCGCAGGCCCAGATGCCGGCCGTGGACGCCTTCGTCGGTGACATCTACAGCGGCCTACACGCCGGGGACCTCGCCCCGGCGGATCGGGACTACGCCGATCGGCATCTGCGCATCCTCTCCGGCCTGTACGGCATCCTGCGCCCCAACGACGGGATCCAGCCGTACCGGCTCGAGATGGGCTACCGGTTGCCCGACCCGACGTACGCCAACCTCTACCGCTTCTGGGGGGACGCGATCGCCCGTTGTCTGCCCGACAGCGGACTCATCGTGAACCTGGCCGCCGTCGAATACAGCAAGACGGTGACACCGTTCATCGACCAGAGCCGGTTGGTCACCCCCAAGTTCCTGACCGTCGACCCCAAGACCGGCGCACCCAAGTTCGTGGTCGTGCACGCCAAGATCGCCCGAGGTGCGTTCGCTCGCTGGCTGCTCACGAGCCGGGTCGACACGGTGCAGCGCATTCCGGAGTTTGCCGAGATCGGCTATCGCTTCGATGCCGAGGCGAGCACACCACAGCAGCCGGTCTTCGTGTGCCAGGATTTCGGTGGCAAGGGCCTCAGCGTCCGACTGTCCGACTGATCACCGACCGCACTGCCCGAAGGCAGGTCCGGCCGAGTTTCGGTACCGGTGGCGGTGGGCAATGACCGGCCCAGACGACAAACGTTGAGGGGACGGCTCTCATGGAAGTTACCGGCATCTTCACCGCCATCATCATCGGCCTGATCATCGGTGCCCTGGGCCGGCTCGTCGTACCCGGCAAGCAGAGCATCCCGATCTGGCTCACCCTGGTCATCGGTGTGGTCGCCGCGCTGCTGGGCACGA
Source organism: Micromonospora sp. NPDC003197 (assembly GCF_053590565.1). NCBI lineage: Bacteria > Bacillati > Actinomycetota > Actinomycetes > Micromonosporales > Micromonosporaceae > Micromonospora > Micromonospora sp. NPDC003197. The sequence continues at coordinate 90,112 of NZ_JBSFTE010000018.1, forward strand.
TCGTCGCGGCTGCCCTCGGCGTCGACGACACCGGTGGGGTCGACTGGATCGAGCTGTTCATCCAGGTCGCCTTCGCCGCTGTGGGTGTCGCGATCGCGGCCGGTGCCTACGGTCGCCGCAGCTACTGACCCTCGGTCAGCCGGCCCGCTCCACCGTACCGAGGAGGCTGCGTTCCGAGTTGGTCATGCTCAGCATCACCCACTGCAACCGGCCCTTGCTGACCAGACCCACCATCTCGGGATGGATCCGAGGCAACCAGTTCTGTGCCTCCGCCAACCCGAGGGTCGATACGGCCAGGGCCGCCTCCGGCTCGGTCAACCGCTGCAGCAGCACCACGTCGCTGCGTACCAGCGCGTCCACGTCCCAACTGGCCAGGTCGTCCCGGACCACCAGAGTCGCCCGCCAGGGCGTGCCGGTGGTCGGGTCGGGCCCGGTGGCCGGGCCGGTATCGACGATCATCAGCTGCGGCGCGGACGGGGACGCCGGCTGGGGTGGCTGCGCCCCGACCGGGAGGAAGGAGACGATGTCCCGGCCGATGACGGCGCTGCGCAGGAACGCGTCCCACACCTGCTCCCGCCCGGTCTGAATGAACAGCTGGGCACCGAGCGCGACTGCCCGCGACGCCAGCAGTTGGGCGCAGCGGACCCCGCCGACGAGCATCAGCCGTACCGGCTCCGGCCGGAACAGGCGCAGTACGACCGGCTCCTTCTGCCGGTTGTGCCCGATGACCAGACCACCGGCACCAGCCAGTAGGTCGAGACTGCCGAAGGCTGCCGGTTCGGACAAGTAGAGACCCATCCGGCTGGCCGGAAACGCGGAGCCGTTCACCGCAGGAAACCTCCGAACGGCAACGTGGCGGCGAGGCCACGCACCTGTTCACCGTCGAGCCGCTCGGTGCGGCCACCGTCTCGCCGTACCGCCTCGGCCAGTGCCTGGTTGCCTGCGGCCAGCGTCTTCGCGTCCCGGGCGATGATCCGGAGCCCGACCTCGACGGCCACGTCGTCGCCGGGCGAGGTGCGGTTCGGATCACGGGTAACCGCAACGGAAACCACGCTGGCGAGGGTTGGTAGCTGACGCAGCAGGCTGTCGATCTGCCAGGGCATCCGGGGCCACTGGACGAGCCGATGGCTACTTTGCGGTACCTGCTCTGTCCACCAGGTCTGCCAGCCCTCGCGGGCCAGTATCCGGTTGCTGGCGGCGCCGTACACGTTGCCCTTGTCAGCTTGCGGAGGCAGCTCGGCCAGGTAGCCGACGGCGGCCAGCAACTCGTCGCGGTTGAGTAACCGGGCGGTGATCCGGTCCCGTTGTAGCCGTCGACGGGTACGACGGATGGCCGAGGCCAGTGCGGGCCGCAGGTCGGCGTCGGAGTAGAAGTCCGGGGTGCGGGCCGCCTGGAGCACCACCCACACGCGACGGTGCGCGGGCACGTCACCGTTGGTCAACTCCCGGTAGGACCGGTCGACCACACCGGGTCCGAGAGTCACCCTCGGTGCCGGCGCGACGTGGATCAGCAGCTGTACGGTGATCGACGGCGACTCGTCGTCGACGGCGGGCAGCAGCTCCGCCGGTGAGGGGATGGGCTGCGGCCGGCCGACGACCAGCGACCCGTCGGCCGGCTCCAGTTCGAACACGGCGCTGAGTCCGCCGCGGTGTCCGATGAGTGCCACCGACTGGTCGTCGATGTCGAGGGTGTCGAGCGCGGCACTGCTTTCCACGAAGGAGAGCAGGTTGAGGGCCTGGTTACCGCCGCTGGTCGGCAGCCGGTGCGAACGGAACCGGTAGCGCAGCCACAACGGTAGCCACTGGTAGGCCCATCGCCCGTGCAGTCGGATCAGGGTCGGGGCGAGGGTCAGCGCCGCGCCGGCCGATACGGCGGCGGTGGCCATGACGCTGTGCTGGTAGGCGGCGAGCCCAGCGGCACCGGCCGCCTGCCAGCCCAGTAGTTGCGCGACGTGGAAGGTGCCCATGCCCGACCGCAGCGGACGGGGCCGGGCTACCGCCGCTGCGGATTCCGCCGCCGCTGTGGTCTGGGCGGCGACGCTGGCTCGGGCCGAGACCGCAGCGCCAGCCTGGGCCGGGGGTCCGCTTGTCGCCGCGACGCTGGCGGCGGCGGCCTGAGCGGCGTACGGGGCAGCGGCCGCCGCACCCCTCGCCTGCGCCTGTGTCTGCGTGTACGGCTGTGCCTGGGCGGCCTGCGGATAGGCGGCCTGCGGATAGGCAGCCTGCGGATAGGCAGCCTGAGCCGACCCGGGCGCGCCGGTCGCATGCCCATGAACCCCAGGTGCCGCAGGACCGGCCCAGGTGACGGTCGGTGTCGAAGCCTGGCCTGGTCCTGTCGCCGGGCGGGCCGCAGCCGCTGAGGGCGGCTGTGCCGCTCCGGCTGCCTGGTGCTGCCACCCCGGCTCACCGGGACGCGCCGCGCCGGGAGCTGTCACCACAGGTCCCTTCTTGTCTCGGCGGCCATTCAGCGGCCGGTTGCCACGCGAACGTCAGCAGCGGTCACCGTGCGGAGGTCGTCCAGGCTCGGTCGCTGTCCGGACTGCCGCAGCCGTTGCGCCTGCGCCTTCCGTACCCCCTCGAAGAGCTTGCGCGCCTCGCGGGCGTTGCCGAAGTTCTGGTCGCGTTCGATGTTGGCGAAGTGGTCCTGCAGTACGTCGACGACGCCATCCCCCAGCAGGTACTCGTCGCCTCCGGCTATTCGCTGGACGATGATGACCAATTGCTCCGGGGAGTAGTTGCCGAACTCGATGGTCTTGGCGAACCGCGACGCCAGACCAGGGTTGGCGTCGAGGAACTGCAACATCTCGGCGGTGTATCCCGCGGCGATGACGGCCACCTCGTCACGGTGGTCTTCCATCAGTTTGACCAGGGTGTCGATGGCCTCCTGGCCGAAGTCACCGCCGCTGCCGAAGGAGCGCGACAGGGTGTACGCCTCGTCGATGAAGAGCACCCCACCGCGGGCCTGCTCGAAGGCGGCGGCCGTCTTCTCGGCCGTGTGCCCGAGGTACTGGCCGACCAGGTCTCGCCGGGACACCTCGCGGAAGTCTCCGCCCGGCAGCGCACCGAGCGCGGCGAGCAACTCGCCGTAGATGCGCGCCACGGTGGTCTTACCGGTACCCGGTGCGCCCGCGAAGATCAGGTGATGGCTGACGGCACCGACCGGTAGCCCGGCTCCCCGCCGCCACTCGTTGACCTGGATCTCGTCGATCAGGGCCCGGACCTCGTCCTTGACCGTCTCCAACCCCACCATCGCGTCGAGGTCGGCCAGGAGCTTCTCCACCCGGGCGGCGTCTTGCTGGGTGACGGCTTGGGCGGCCTCCGCGCCGAACACGGCCCGCTTGCTGGCCGCACCCTCCACGATGGTGGGGGTGGCGCCCTCGGCCACCTCGATCGCTGGCACGCCGGTGTTCTCCGTCGTGCACTCCTCGACCGTGCCCTGGCAGCCCCGGGCGAACGAGACCGCCGGCCCCCGGGTGTCGCGGATCCGGCACCGACGCAGTACGGGAGCGCTCTGGTGTGCGACGGCGATGCCCGCGCCGTTGGTCTGCGAGATGTCGCAGGCTTCGATCGTGGGTCGGCCGTACTGGTAGACGTAGATGCCCCGGCCGCCGCATCGGGTGACGGTGCTGGTCCGGACCGTCGGGCTGGCACCGATTCGGATGATGATGCCGTCCTCGACCAGGTCGGCGAACTCGCAGCCCTCGACGGTGCCGTTGGCATCCTCGACGACGAGGCCGTAGCGCCCACCGGCCACCCGGCAGCGGGCCAGCTCGAACTCGGACCGGCTGCCCACGTTGACGGCCGCGCCGAAGCCGGCGCTCAGTTCACAGCCGGTCATGGTCAGTTTCGCCCGGTCGACCGTGACCGTCGGGGCGTCACCGGACCGCAGGACGAGGTCGCGTAGTTCGAGGCGACCGTTGTTGCAGGACACGGTCGGATAGGCACCGGACGAGGCGTCGATGGTGACCGTTCCCGGCCCCTGCGCGGCGACGATGGTGACGCCACGATCGTTGATGAACAGCGCCTCGTAGTAGGTGCCGGGGCTGACCGATACCACGGTGTCGTCCGTCACCGCCGCCAGCGCTTCGCCGATCGACGGGTAGGCGCCGGGCTGATCCGGGGAGACGAGAAGGGTGCGCGTCATGGCTCCGGGCTTCGTACGACGATGGAGGGGTTGGCGCCGACCCTATCGCAGCCCTGCCAAGCGGTAGAAGCCCCGCCGCCTTGGACGCTTGCCGAGCGGCTGCGGACGCTAGGCTGCGGGTCGAGGCCCGGTCGACACGGCCGGGGCTGATTGCGTCGCAGTCTTGGGGGAGGACGGGTTGACCGAGGTCCGCATGTTGCCCCTGGCGGTAGGTGCCCTACTGGTGGAGGGGGTCGTCCACACGCACACGTCGGTGCGCGGCGACCTGGCCCCCGAACTGCATCCCATGGTGCGCCGTTTCCTCAACGAATTGCCGGTCGAACAGCAGGAACGGTTTCTCGGTTGGTGCGCCGAGCCGGTGCTGATCTCCGACCGGCTCTACGAGGCGGAGCGCGTCGGCGGTCCGATCAGTCCGGCCCGCGCCCGGGCGCTGTTGTGGGGGGCCCGGATCCGCCTGACCCGGGTACGCGAGCCGGCCGACCCACGGCACGGCGAATCGCAACTACCCTGCCGTTCCTGCGCGGCGCTGCTGGACTGGTTCGGCGTGGAGGTGTCGGCATGAGTGATCGCTTTCCACCCGAGGTGGCCGAACTGCTCACCGCCACCGGCTGGTCGGCGCAACAGCGCGACGACGACCGGGCGCGTGACTGGGCGTTGCGGCTGGCCGGTTACGCCGACCTGGACGGTCGACACCATGTCGTCGTTGCGGCGGCGATCGAGGCGTACGCGGAGTTCGGGGGGCTGCGGCTGGAGCAGACCGGGGACGGGGAACAGATCGCCCCCAGCGTCGTCCACCTGGATCCGTTCCGGGTGCTGCACTCCGTGACCACTCTCACCGCGTTCGCTGACGCCCTCGGCAGTCCGGTCACCCCGCTCGGCGAGGAGGGTGACGGCACCGGAATCCTGACGATCGACGAAGCGGGAAGGGTGTTCGTGCTCGACCACGGTGGTGACTGGTTCCTCGGCGACACGCTCGACGCGGCGCTCTACACACTGCTGCTCGGCCGGCAGCCCGCCCGGGTACGACTGGACGGCACCTGGTGACCGACTGGCAGCCGGCGACCGAGGTGGAGACAGCAATGGCCGCTGCGGTCGAGGCCAGCGACCGGGACGCGTTCCTCGCTGCCTTCGTCGGTGGCCCCTTGCTGTTGCCGGTCTCGCCGGAGGCCGCCGCCGGCCGGGCGCAACTGGCCTGGCCCACCGGGGTGTTCGACGGGCTGACCCACGTCATCGCGTTCACCTCGCCGGAGGCGATCGCCACCTGCATGCCCGGGGAGTCGGTCAGCTACCGCCTGGTCAGCCTGACCGACGTGGTGGACAGTTGGCCCGACGACACCTGGTGGCTGGCGGTCGACCCGGGGCTCCCGATCGGACTCCGGCTCTCCGTCGGCGAGCTGCGGGAACTACCCGATCCGGCGGCGGTCGAGGCTGAGGCGGCGCTACGGGATGCGATCATCCGGCAGGACCCGGATCTACTGGCGGCCGCGCTGCTCAAGAGCGAGATCATCGTACCGTTGCGACCCGACGGCTCCGAGTCACGGGACCTGACCGACCCGGAGTTTCCGTGGTGGTGCCTGCCCGATGCGGCCGGCGATCCGGCCCTGTCGGTCTTCACCTCCGAGGCCCGGCTACACCAGGCCCTCGGTGACCACGACTTTGTAGTGGTCAGCAGCTATCAGCTCGCGGAGAGCTGGCCCGACCCGGCGTGGCAACTGTCGATCAACCCCGGTACCGTGCTGGCCACCACCGTGCCGGGTGAGTCCGTACTCGCGCTGGGAAACTGGTTGGGGCAGCTACGCACCGTGGTGACCGACGCTGCCGAGGACGAACGATCCCGGTTGGTGGCTGCGGAGCAGGACGAGCCGGTGGTGCCCAGCCAGCGGAGTGCGTCCTCGATGGCCGAGGACGATGACGAAGACGTCGAGCCGGACCCGGACGTACCGCTCACGCTCCAGATGGTGATTCCCCCGCAGTACCTACCGTCCTATCTGGACCAGGGCTACGACCGGGCCGCCGGCCTGGTGCATGCCTGGCGTGGTCCCGGCCGGGACACCCCGGTCCGGCTCTACCGGCGGTTGGGTCTGTTGGGGGAGGGCTCGCCGTTTACCCAGGCCGACGAGTGGGCGGCGGTGGTGCGCTGGGCTCCCGACGAGGAGACGCCGGCCGAATGGGGGCAGGGCAAACCGCGGATGGAGGCGCTGGTCGTTCCCGATGGTGCCGGGCTGTATCGCATCCACCGTGACGGTAACGAGGAGCCGCTGGCCCGGTTCGACGCGAATGCGCGACGTTGGCTACCCGTGACGACGGAGAGCGCCGCCCAGGAGAGCTAACGGCCGCCCTGGGCGAACCAGGCGCGGGCCGGGCGGCTCTTCAGCAGGACGAGGGCGACACCGGCCAGCCCACCGACGATCAGCGGGGTGAGCATCGTCGGCGTGTAGTTGAGCCGTCCCTGGACCAGCAGGTTGACCAACGCGAGCACGAACAGGGCCAGGGTGAATCCGGCGGGCACCGTCAGCAGGCTGGAGCGTCCCCGCCACGCCGCCCAAATTCCGTGCAGGGTCATCAGGACCAGCAGCAGGCTGACGCCGAGGATGCCGAAGGCGATGATCCACAGGAGGAACTTGGCGTCCCCCTCGGTCCGGGCGATGGCCACCAGGAAGCCGATTCCGGCGGCCAGCCAGGTGGCGGCGCCCGGCAACATGAGCAACGCCGCCGCCACCACCGCTGGTGGCCGACGCATCAGCGTCGGGTACGCCGACGGCGGCGGCGGAGGAGGCGGTGGAGGTACGGCCCCCATGGGCGAAGCGGACATCGTCATCTCCCTTGTCGCGTGGATTGGCGGCCCCTTCGTGCCACTGGCCGGTCACCGGACTTTCGCCAGTGACCGGCCAGTGGCAGCTGACAGGCCGGCCGACCTAGCGGGTCGGTGGAGTTCAGCGGGCCGGTGGACGCCAGACGCTGTCGTCGGCCGGGGTACGGGGTTTGCCAGCCGATGGCCCAGCAGCCGGCGGTCCGGCGGAGAGAGGCCCGGCAACGTCCGGTACAGCGGCCTGGACCGCATGCCGCCGCCGGCGACGACGGACGACCAGAACCACGACGACGACCAGCACCGCGACGAGCAGTAGCAACACGCCCAGGATCAGCCAGGAATACCAGTCCTCATCAGGGTCCTGGTGTTGCCAGACGGAGAGCGGGTCCGGTGTGGCGGTGGGCGACGCGTTGGTGCTGTTGGCCCGGCCGTCCGGCTCACCGGTCAACGCCTGGCGCAGGTCGAGTACGCCCCACCCGAAATCCGGGTCCCGGCCCGACGCACCCGCGTCCTTGGTCGTCTCCAGCAGCCGCTTGAACGTGTCGAAGGCCGACAGGTTCGGGTATTTGGCCCGGATCAGGGCGACCGCACCGGAGACGATAGCAGTGGCGCCACTGACGCTGGTGGCCTGCGAGTATCCCCCGCCGGGTACGGCCCGCTGCAGGTCGACCGAAGGGGCGGCGATGTCGGTCTCCTCGGCGGGGATCGACTCCGGTCCTAGCTCGCCATTGAGGTTGCTACCGGTGACCGCAATCGCGCCCGGGTGCCGGGCCGGGTTGCCGATGACCAGGTCCTGCCGGTTACCAACCGAGGCGACCACGATGACGTTCTTCTTGTACGCCCGGTCGACGGCCCGGTCGAGGTCACTGTCAGAGGAACTGGAGAGCGACACGTTGATGACGTCGGCACCGTGGTCGACGGCCCAGTCGATGCCGGCCGCGACCGCGTCCGGGGCGATGATGCCCTGCTTGGCGGACTGCACCGTGACCGGAAGGATCTTGGCCTTCGGAGCGATGCCGAGCACCCCGTCGCCGTTGCCGGGGCCGTGCCCGTGTCCGGCGATCAGCGAGGCCATGGCGGTGCCGTGCCCCTGCCGGTCGACCCGACCCTTGGTCTTCTCGTCGTGCAGGTCCACCCCGGACAACACGTTGTTCTTGAGATCGGGGTGGGTGGCATCGACACCCGTGTCGATGACTGCCACCGTCACGCCTTCACCCTGAGTGATTTTGTGCAGCTCGGCGAGACCGAGCGCGTCGAGGTGCCAGGACCGGTCCCGGACCTCGTCGGCCGCTGCGGGCGCGGCCGGAAGGGCCAGGGCACCGAGCAGGCTCAGGGCGAATGCGGACAGCGCGGCTGCCGGGCGGGGGACCACGCGCATGATCGGTTCAACCTCCCATTGTGGGCCGCCGGCAGGCGGCTGTACGGTCCGTCACCGTATGGTACGGGCCGGCCACCGTACGCCTGGCGTCGGTGACCGGCCCGTCGGTCCTAGTCGGGATCAGGATTGCCCCAGCGCCTTGCCCTGCTGCTGTGGCCGGTGTTCCGTTGGTGCCTCGATGGTGCCGACCGCAGTGGAGTCCGTGATCCACAGTTCGTCGTCACCGTCGCCGTACTCCCAGTCCTCGGCGTCGTCCTCCGGCTTGCGGCCAGCCGTCCGCTGAGGCGGTACGGCGGGACCACGCCGACCGCCGAGTGACGGGCTCGGGCCGGTGGTCGGAGCTGGGCGACCAGCGCCGGGTGCGCCCCGCCCGGTGAGGTTGGGCTTGGCCGCCGAGGTGCCGGGCTTGCCCGCACCCGAGGAGGCGCCGCCCTTCGGGTTGGTCGGCTGCTTGCCGCCCGGTTCGGTGGGGCTGCCCGGGGCTTGGCCACGCTTGCCCCCGAGGCTTGGGGGCGGTGTGGTCGGACGACCGTTGGGGCCAAGACCGGTGGATCGGCCGGTGGGCTTGGTGCTGCCGGGCAGGTTCGGCGTCGACGGTGAAGCCGGGCGGCCGGTCGACCGAGTGCCCAGGCTGCGTGTCCCCGATCCGCTGCCCGTACCGGTGTTGCCAGGCAGGGTGGGCCGGCTGGGCGCTCCACGTCCGCCGGCTCCACGTCCGCCGGGCGAGCCGGGGCCAGTGTTGCCCGGCAGGGTGGGGCGCGACGGCCGGTTTCCGGCAGAACGCGTTCCCGGGCCGCTGCCCGGGCCACTGCCGGTACCGGTGCCGGGCAGCGTCGGCTTCACCGGGCCAGGAGCATTCCGCGCCCCCGGCATTCCGGGGACCATCGGGCCGTTCGGTGGTGTACCGCCGGTCGGTGCCGGCCCCGTGGACGGTACCGACGGGACAGTTGGTGCCGTGGGTGGCGGGGCTGTCGCCGTACCGGCCAGGCTCAACCCGTTCGGTAGGTTGCCTGGCAGGTCGGGTTTCTCCGGCGCGTCGGAGAGGGTTTTCATGGTCGGCCGGTCACCCAGGTTGGGCCGACTGGGCCCGCCGGGCCGTCCAGGTCCGCCGGGCCGTCCAGGTCCGCCAGGCCGTCCAGGTCCGCCAGGCCGTCCGGGGCCCCCCGGGCGGGGAATCTGCGACGGGTCGGTGATGGCCGCGTTCGTCGGGCCCTTGAACTTGCCGCCCCGGGAGACGTTGCTGATGTAGACGTCGATGTAGAGCTCACCGAGCGGCTTCACCAGGTTGACCGCCCGGTCGTGGAACTTCTTCTGCACCTCTTCCGGGGTTTCCCCGTTGTTGATGCCGAAGAGGTCGCCCAACTGGACACCCTCGTCGTCCTTGCGCTTGCCTTCCTGCTTCTCCTGCTCGGCGAGGTAGTCCTCCCAGAGCGGTTTGAAGTCCCGCTGCACTGTCTGAATCTTGGTGGCCAACTGTTCGAGCCCGCTGGCGTTGTCGGTGGCGACCTGCTTCCACTCGTCGAGGGAGTAGAGAGTGGCACCGACCTTGCCCATGAAGATCTCACCGGCCGGTGAGGTCCACTTCGCGGCCAGCGCGTCGGCGTGCTTCTTCAGGTTTTCCCGGGTGCTCTCCAACAGGACGGTGGTACGCCGCCACATCTCCGCTAGCGCGCGGGTCCGCTCGTCGCTCTCCTTCTGCATCCACGTCCACATCTTTTCGATGTTGGTGTTGGGATGTTCCCAGTTGGTGGGCGTGTAGACGCGGTTCGGGTCGGAGTAGTTGGCGGTTACGTAGTCGTCGGTGTACCCCGAGTACATCGGCGGCGAATGGTATACGTATCCGTAGTATTCGTCGGACATGCTGCTCCTCGATTACTCCTGATTCCGCCGCCGACTAGTGCTCGTATTCGGGCATGCCGTAGTTGGGGTCGTGCATGTTCTCGTCGTCACCCTCGATGGTGTACTCGCCCGGCTTGCCCTCGGCGATGGTCGTCTCCTGGTACATGGCCGGGGTATCACCGGGGGTGGAGCCACCATTGCCGTTTTCCCCGAAGTAGGCGTCCGGATCGTCAGCGCCTTCCGGCACCAGGTTCTGCGGATCCTGCTCTTCGCCCTCGTTGTCGCCCCAGTAGTCGTTGAGGGTCTGCTGGCCGTCCACACCGGAGAAGGCGTTGAACACGTCGTCGTTCGTGGCCTGTGACAGTGCGTCACCGGTGAGATACTCGGCGGCGATGGAGGTGGCGGCGACGCTCAAGGCGGTCAGTCCGCGCATGGCCTCACCGAGCATCTGCGACACGGCGGCACGGCTCTCGTCGTGCCGGCCCCGGAAGAACCGGCCCTCCTCCAAGCCACCCGCCCCGAACGGTGCCTGTGTGGTGAGCATCGGCCGGATGCCGTTCTCGAAGCTTGGCTGGAAGTTGAGCTCCAGCTCCTTCTTGATGTGCTCGGCGAAGTCCTGAAGCTGCTGGATGTCGACTTCGATGTCCTTGTCGACGAGCCACTCGTCGCCCATGTGCCTCCCCCGTCACCTAACTGCCAGTAGCACGGTCGTCTTTCTCGACCGCAAGGTCTTTCGTGTCCACTCTGGTAGACGCTATCGCCGTCAAGCAAGCCCGGGCGAGTCGAATGTCACGCCCGAGGCGGCAGATTGACCAGCTGGACCAGGCGATTGCCCTCCCGACGAGTCACCAGCCAACCCCGGCCCGGCGGCAGCGGCCCGGGCCGGACGGTACCCAGCAACACCCCTTCGTCCCGGTTGCCGGACATCACGATGCCGGGAGTGCTCAGTTCACGCAGCCGCATGAGGACCGGCTCGTAGAGCGCCCGGCTGGCCCCACCGGTACGGCGAGCGATGATCAGGTGCAGGCCGATGTCCCGGGCCTGGGCCAGGAACTCCAACAGCGGTGCCAGCGGATTGCTTCCCGACCCCGCCACCAGGTCGTAGTCGTCGACCAGGACGTACAGGTCGGGGCCCTTCCACCAGTTACGGGCACGCAGCTGCTCGGCGGTGACGTCGGCCGGGGGCAGCCGGTCTCGCATGACGTTGGCTACCTCGGTGATGATGCCGTCGGTGATCTGGGCCGAGGAACCGTAGCCGATCAGGTGTGGCGAGGTGATGTCGCCGAGCATGCTGCGCCGGTAGTCGACGATGACCAGTCGGGCCTCGGTCAGCTCGTGCCGGTCGGCGATGCTCGTCGCCAACGCGCGCAGGAACGTGCTCTTGCCCGACTCACCGTCCCCGAAGAGCAGGAAGTGCGGGTCGGCGGCGAAGTCGAGGTGCACCGGCTGGAGGTCGACCTCGGCGATACCGATCGGGATGCCGGGCCGGCCGGTCGAGGGCAGGCTGCCGAACGGCAGCACCGCCGGCAGCAGCCGGATCGGCGGTGCCCCCGGCCCCTGCCAGGCGCCGGCCAGGTCCGTGATGAGCTTGCGGCCCCCCTCCGGCAGGCTCTCCGAATCCTGCATGCCGTCGGCCCGGGGCAGTGCGGCCAGGAACTGCATCCCGTCGGCGGTGATGCCCCGACCGGGTGCCTTCTCCGGCACGTTCATCGCCGCCCGCCGGTCCAGGTTGGAGTCGCTGGCGTCGGCGAGCCACAGCTCCAGTCGGGTACCGAAGACATCCCGGATCGCCGGCCGCAAATCCATCCAGCGCGACGCGGTCACGATCAGGTGGACCCCGAAGGAGAGGCCCCGGTTGGCGATGTCGTTGATGACCGGTTCCAGGTCCTCGAACTCCGCGCGGATGGTGGCCCAGCCGTCGACGACCAGGAAGACGTCCCCGAACGGGTCCTCGGTGTGCTGGCCGTGCCGGCGCGCCCGCCGGTACGCCGCCATCGAGTCCACCCCGCGCTCGGCGAACCGGCGCTCCCGCTGCGCCATCAGCAGCTGTAGCTCGGCGATGGTGCGCCGGACCAGCCCGGAGTCCAGCCGGGTCGCGACCGCGCCGACGTGTGGCAGATCCCGCAGCGAGGAGAGCGCGCCGCTGCCCAGGTCGAGGCAGTAGACCTGGGCCTCGCGCGGGGTGTGGGTCAGCGCCAGCGAGGTGACGAGGGTACGCAGCAGCGTGCTCTTGCCGCTCTGCGGGCCACCCACGATCACGGCATGGCCAGCCGCGCCGGCCAGGTCCAGCCAGAGAACGTCGCGGCGCTGCTCGAACGGCTTGTCGACGATGCCGACCGCCACCTGCAACTCGCCGTGCAGGCCGGTGTGCGAGACCGTGATGCCCCGGTTCGGGTCGGCCGCCAGCGGGGGCAGCATCTGGTCCAGCGTCGGCGGGTCGCTCAGCGGCGGCAGCCAGACCTGGTGCGCCGGCTTGCCCCGACCGGTGAGCCGGCCAACCAGGATGTCCAGCAGGCTCTCGCCGATCGCGTCGGTAGCCTCCTCCACCACCGGCTTCGGGGTACGACTCAGCTGCGGGGCCACGTACTGGGTGGTGTATTCCTGCACCCGCTCGTCGCCGTCCCCGGCCGCGACCGCCTCGGCGGTCTTGCTCCGGTACGTACCGGAGACGTACGCGGCCTTGAACCGGACCAGCGGCTCGGTGCCGTAGCGCAGGTAACCGTGACCGGGGGAGCGGGGCAACTCGTAGGCGTCGGTGGCGCCGAGGACCACCCGGGACTCCATCGCCGAGAAGGTCCGCAGACCGATCCGGTACGACAGGTGGGTGTCCAGGCCGCGCAGCCGGCCCTCTTCCAGCCGCTGCGAGGCGAGCAGCAGGTGTACGCCGAGCGACCGGCCAACTCGTCCGATCTGGACGAACATGTCGATGAAGTCGGGTTTGGCGGTCAGCAGCTCGGAGAACTCGTCACAGATGATGAGCAGGCTGGGCAGCGGTGCCAGCGGAGCACCCGCCGCCCGAGCCTTCTCGTAGTCGCGCTGTGACGCGTAGTTTCCGGCCGAGCGGAGCAGCTCCTGCCGGCGGACCAACTCACCGTTGATCGAGTCGGTCATCCGGTCGACCAGCGGCAACTCGTCGGCCAGGTTGGTGATTACCGCGCTGGTATGCGGCAGCTTGTCCAGCTTGGTGAAGGTCGCGCCACCCTTGAAGTCGACCAGGACGAAGTTCAGGCTCTCCGACGAATGGCTGGTGGCCAGGGCCAGGACGAGGGTACGCAGCAGCTCCGACTTACCCGAACCGGTGGCCCCGATCAGCAGGCCGTGCGGCCCCATACCGTCCTGCGCGGACTCCTTCAGGTCCAGGTCGACCGGACTGCCGTCCGGGGTGACACCGAGCGGCACCCGTAGCCGGTCCCGGTTGGGTCGGGGCGTCCACGCCCGATCGACGTCGAACTCGTACGGGTCGCCCAACCCGAGAAGTTCCGCGAGGCCGAGTTCGGTGGTCAGCGACGTCTCGCCCCGAGAAGCGGCGGAGAGCCGCAACGGAGCCAGCTGCATCACCAGCGCCTCGATCTCCTCGATCCGACACCCGTCGGCCCGACCGATCTCCGCCGGTCCGTCGACGGTCATGCTGCTCAGCTTGCTGTCCGCGTCGATCTCCAGGGCCAGCTTGGCCCGGTCGAGCACCCGGGGTGGCGGCTGGGACAGGTCGATGATGGTGACCCCCTCGACACCACCTTCGGTCATCAGATGATCCGAGCCGGCGATGTCGCCGCCGTCAACGACCACCAGCACGTGCGGGCCGTTGACCTGGGGTTCACCACCGGAGAGGTTGAACCGGGGACGGCTGGCAAGCACGTCGTCGAGCATCGCCTCCAGACCGGCGACGGTCGGCGAGACCAGTCGCAGGGCACCCAACGCGTCCGTCTTGGTGGGGTGCAGGGCGTGCGGCAACCACTTGGCCCACTCCCAGTGGGACCGGCGATCGGCGCTCACCGCGATCGCCACGAGCATGTCGTCCGGGGCGTGGAAGGCGACCGCCTGGGCGAGGATCGCCCGGACCAGACTGCGCTTGGTCTCCTCATCCCCGCGCAGGTGGATTCGGGCGAAGCCGTTCAGGGCCATCGTCACCGGCAGGTCCGGGACCTCCGCGTAGGTGGTGAGGAACCGGCGCAGCGCCAACGCGCACATCGGTTCCAGCTTTTCCAGCGAGGTGGCCGATGGTGGCACCAACGGCGTCGCCAACTCCTGCACCCCGAGGCCGATGCGTACGGTGGCGAAGTCGGCATCCCCACGCCGGCGCTCCCACAGGCGCGGGCCGACCGGGATGGACCACAGGGACTCCGGGTCCGGATGCCGATAGAAGGCCGACTCCCGCTGCTTGCGTACCGTCTTCAGGACCCGCCGCCGCTGCCGGGCCAGGTGGTCCATGTACTCCCGGCGGCGTTGCAGCATCTCCTGCTTGCTTGGCCCACCCGACTGGTTGGACAGCTGCGAGGCCAGCATGCCGATCGCCGACAGGCCGAAGAGACCGCCGGTGACGTAGCCCATGGTGCTGCCGCGCTGACCGGCGAACATCAGCGCCATCGCCACCGAGCCAGCCAGCATCGGCAGCATCATCAGCATTTGGCCCCAGGCCTTGCCCCCGGGTGGAGGCACCTCCGGTGGTGAGTCGAGCAGCACCTCGCCGGACGGGTACTCCGGTTCAGCCTGTCGAGCCGGACGTTTGACCACCACGGTGCTCACGAATCAGACCCCTCCGCCGATGCTCGGTCGCCACCGTAGCGAACCGGCCCCGGCGACACCGGCACATGGTAGGTAGCCTCTTCCCGTCATGACAGCCGCGGGCGGTCAGCCCGCTCCTCGCCGCGAGGGGTCAAGCAGTGGTCACCCAGGCCGGAACCGGACTAGCGCGTATCGCCATCGTCGCACCCACCCGGCGGCTCGATCTTGCCCTACCCGAGCACTTGCCGCTCGTCGGGCTCCTTCCAGCCGTTTTGCGCCAGACAGACGAAGACCCGTCGGACGGCGCCGTCCACGGTGGTTGGACCCTGCGCCGGGCCGACGGCAGTGTCCTGGACCTGTCCCGGACACTGGCCGCACAGGACGTACGCGACGGCGAGACGCTGCACCTGGTGCCGCGTCGTACCGACTGGCCGGAACTGGCGTACGACGACCTGATGGAGGCGATTGCCGACGGCGCCCGTCGGCGCGGCATCGCGTGGACTCCGGCCGTGACTCGGATCACGGGTCTCGTCGTCGCCGGCCTGCTGCTCATCCTCGGGCTGGCCGTCATCCTCTTCTCCGACAAACCCGGTTGGGCCGGCGGTGCGATCGCACTCGGTGCCGCGACCGTGCTGTTGGTCGCCGGGATCGCGCTGTCCCGGGCGCTGTCGGACTCGCTCGCCGGAGCCGTCCTCGCGGCACTCAGCATGCCGTACGCCTTCATGGGCGCTGCCCTGGTCATCGGATCGGGTGAGTCGGTCTGGGCGCTGGGTGCCCCACACGTGCTGCTCGGCTCGGCAGGCCTGTTGCTGGCCGCACTACTTGGCCTCCTGGGCGTGGGCGACGCCAGTCGGGTCTTCGTGGCGGGCGTCTTCACCGGTGTCTGCGGACTGACCGGTGGGCTGCTGGCCCTCAGCTCGCTCGACGCCGCGCAGGGGGCGGCCATCGTCATCAGCGTGGTGACCCTGCTCCTGCCGGCGATGCCGCTGATCTCCGTCCGACTCGGCAAGATGCCGATGCCGATGCTGCCCCGCACCGTGGACGACCTGCTACGCGACGACGAGCAGCCGAGCCGGGAGAAGGTCTACCAGGCCACCGCGCGGGCCGACGAGATGCTGACCGGCATGATGTTCGGCGCGGTCACGGTCACCGTCAGCTGCCTGGTGGTGCTGACCAAGGCCGGTACGGTCTCCGCGCTGCTCCTGGCCGGCATCGTCTCGCTCGGCTGCCTGCTGCGGGCCCGGTTGGTGGCGACGGTCCGGCACCGGGTGCCGCTGCTGGTCGCCGGGCTGACCGGGGTCGCCCTGGTTCCCCTGGTCGGTGCGGCCGGCACCTCGACGCTGGTCCGGGTGGTGGCCGTGCTGCCGCTGGCGCTGGTGGCCGCGGCTGTCGTGGCCAGCGCCGGACTGGTCTACAGTCGGCGCCCGCCGTCGCCGAGGTTGGCCCGGTTCGGGGACGTGCTGGACGTCGTCCTGCAACTGGCGGTGGTCCCGGTGGCCTGTAGCGTGCTCGGGCTCTACGCCTTCATGCGCGCCATCAACGGCTGAGTAGGTGCGGAATCGACCGCTGACCCGGCAGCGGGTCAGCGGTCGCTATCCGGCCCGGTACCGGGTCAGGCGGTCACCAGGTGCGGTCACTGGCCGGGGCGAGTTCGGTGCCCCGGATCAGCGCGACCACCGCCGCGTCGATGTTGGCACCGACGAAGAACTCCTCCGCCCAGTGCAGCATGAAGACCCGGCCCTGCGCGTCGATGACCAACTCGGACGGCCCGTCCTCGTTGTTGCCCAGCGGAAAGACCGGGTTGTCGTACTCCTCGGCGAAGCCGTGGGCGCCGTCGGTGGCCACCCCGCCCCGAGTGGGGTGCAGGTAGCTGGTGAACCCGGCCTCCGGCTCGCCGTTACGGCCGAACTGGGGCAGGCGCAGGCCACCGAACTCGGTCAGCGCGGCGCTCGCGGCCGGAAAGAACGTGAGTCCGGTGAGTTTTTCAGCGAAGCGGTTCCGCCAGTGGTCGACTGCGGCGGTGACCTCCCGGCCCGGGAACCAGCCCGCCTCCTCCAACACGTACCGCACATCCGGAGGGAAGCGGTTGTCGGCGGCGCGCTGTTGGGCGTACCGCTCAGCGATGACCGGGGCGGGCAGCGACGGCCACTGGGTCAGCTCGCCGGTCTCTCGGTCGATGACGACTCGTGGGGAGCCGGTCGCCATTGGTGGGCGGCTGGGGTCCGTCGGTGCCGGTGGCACCGCCCAGGCGACATAGCCGAGGTCGAACTCGTGTAGCCCCACCTCCGGTGACGGGCCGGGTCGATCGCCGGTCGCCCAGGCAAGGGCGAGGGCCAATGCCTCCTCGCGACTGATCATGGAATGCTCCCTGAAGTCGATTCCGGGCCCACCGGCCATCGTCGGGTGCCCATCGGGTTGGGTGCCGGCATCGGCGTACGCCTGCGATGCCTATCGTAGGCACGGCAGGTCCGGTGCCCCATCCGCGCCGGACCCACGCCAGGGGGAGGATGCGATGCCGTCGCGACGGGACCAGGTCCAGTCGTACCAGTTCTTCGTTCAGCGGATGACCTCCGCGTTGGTTGCCCGAGACCCGGACCCGGCCTCGGCGCCGTTCCGTCGTCTCGGCGGCGCGGGCCTCGGCGGCATCATGGTCGGGGTGATTTTCCTGGCCGCAGTGGGTGTGTACGGGCTCATCTTCCCCGGGGGTGCCTACCGCTGGAAGGAGGGCGGAACGGTCATCCTGGAGAAGGAGACCGGTACCCGCTACCTGTACCGGGAGGGCCGGCTGCACCCGGTGCTGAACTACGCCTCGGCACTGCTGGCGATGGAGTCGCCGGCCGAGACGCTGAGCGTGTCCCGCAACTCGTTGGTGGGTACCCCGCGCGGGCCGCGGATCGGCATTCCGGACGCGCCGGATGCGCTTCCCGATCCCAAGCGGATGCTCGGCGGGCCGTGGACCCTCTGCTCCCAGCCGGCCCGGGACGAGGCCGGTGCGCTCGTACCGACCACGGTCCTGACGGTGGGCCAGCGCCCGTCCGGTGGGCGGGACCTGGGCGACGCCGGACTGCTCGCCCGGGACAGCAAGACCAACCGGCTCTATCTGGTGTGGAACGACCACCGGTACGAGATCACCGACGAGAGCACCGTCCTGGAAGGGCTGACGATGCGCTCGGAGCCGGTCGTCTCGGTCGGTGGGGCCTGGCTCAACGCCCTCCCGGCGGGGGAGCCGATCAGCGTGCGAAAGGTCACCAACCGGGGCAACACCTCCCAGGCGCTCCCGGACGCACAGATCGGTCAGATCTTCGTGGTGGAGAGCCAGAACGGCAGCCGTCAGTACTACCTCGCCGAACGTAACAGTCTGGCCCCGTTGACCCAGCTGGAGGTCGACGTGCTGATGGCTGACAAGGCCACCAGCCAGGCGTACGACGGCGAGCAGCCGAAGGCCATCCCACTCAACGCCAACACGGCCGCGAGCGCGCCGAAGTCCGCGCCGCCTGCCGAGGGCAGCCATCGGGCACCCCAGCAGCGTCCGGAGATCGCCCGGTTGACCGGCGATCGCCCGGTGGTCTGCGCCGGGTACGAACCGGGCCAGACCGATCCACAGGTGCTACTGGACGCGCAGGTGCAGCCGGTGAAGGAGCCGGTGCGTACCGCGCAGCAGACCGGCGACGGCATTCCGCTGGCCGACCGGGTCGTGGTTCCGCCCGGATACGGGGTGCTGGTGTCCTCCATGCCCTCGCCGGACGCGCCGACCGGCACGCTCAACCTGGTGACCGACCTGGGCTACCGTTACCCGCTGGCATCGGAGGGGGTGCCCGGCATATTCGGTTACCAGGACGTCGAACCGGTTCGCCTGCCGGCCAGCCTGGTCGTCCGGGTACCCAGTGGTCCCGCATTGGACCCAGCGACGGCGAAACGCGCCATCGACCCTGAGTGACGCCGGCAACCAGCCGCCCTAGCGCGGGCTGGACTGCAACCGTTACCGTTCTGGACGACAGGTGGTGCGTAAGCGCCGTTGATTGACGCTTTCCGGGTGACCGGTGGGCAATCGAGCGAGGACGGGGGTGACTTCCGCCATGACGCAGATGAATACCGACACCGCCTTAATGGTGCAGACCGAGAAGGACGTCGACGGTGTCGCGGACCGGCTGACCGGCAACCTCAACCGGTTGATGGACGAGTTGGCGCCGTTGTACGACCAGTGGAAGGGCGCGGGTGCGGGTTCCTTCCACCAGGTGCGTGAGCGGTTCGACCAGGACATGGCGAAGCTGAACGTGGCACTGCGGGCAATCGCCGAGGCAGTCGGGTCTGCGGGTAAGGACTACGACGTCGCCGATGACGAGATCAAGTCCGAGATGGACTCGGCCGGTGCCACGGCTGGTCAGATCACCGCAGCACTGAAGCTCTGACCGGGGGAGGAATCTCGTGGAGATCCGCTACAACTTTCCGGCGCTGCAGATGGCGGCGGACAACTGCGCTGGTGCCAGCAAGAACCTGAACGGCGAACTGGAAGGCCTCAAGCAGGGCATCCAGCCGCTGCTCGCGAGCTGGGAAGGTGAAGCCCAGGCGGAGTACTACCGTCGGCAGAACGACTGGGAAGCGGCGGCCAACGACCTGCGCAGCCTGCTCGACCGGATCGAGAAGGCGCTGCGGGAGTCGGCAATCAAGATGCAGCAGCGGGAGAGCGCGAACAAGGCGAAGTTCCAGTAATCGCCGACATCGCGTGCTGGCCCGGTCCTTCGACCGGGCCAGCACCGTTTCCACGGGCTACTACCCATCTATACGGTGTGGCCCCACAGTCGACGTCAGTACGTCTCAGCCGGGCGGCAGCGAGCTGGGCACCCGGAAGAAGATCTCCTCCGGCTCGTCGATCTCCGGCCTCGGCGCGGGTGGGTTCGCCGGTCGGGCCGCCCGCCACCGCCGTCGCCGCCCGTACGGCAGCAGCAGGGTGGAGACCGCCAGTGCGAGAACGATGACTCCCACGCCCACCGCACCCCAGGCCGCCACCTGTCCGAAGGCCCGCCACCGGTCGGCTCGGGCGATCGCCGCCGGATCGTGGGGCGGATCCGGCAGGGGCGGCTGGCCGACCGGCGGGGCCGAGGTCAAGCGCTCGGTCACCGCCCGGTACGGATTCACGACGCCGTTTCCGTAGCCCTCCACCGGCCCACCCCGGGCCGGATCGGCAGTTGCCACGATCCGACGGGTCACCTCGTCCGCCGACAGTTTGGGTTCGGCAGCCCGGATCAGCGCGGCCGTGGCGCTCACCATCGGGGTGGCGAAGCTGGTGCCGGTCCAGTTCGCGTGTCCGAACAGCCGGGTCGCCGCAGTGATGTTTCCACCGGGTGCCATGACATCGACGTACGACCCGATCTGGGACTGGGTCACCCGCGCGCCGCGCTCGTCGATGGCACCGACGCCGATGACCCCGTCGTACGCGGCCGGGAACGGGACCGGATCGGGGCGTACGCCGTTCTGGTGCTGGTTGCCGGCGGCGGCGACCAGCACCACGTCCTTGGACCGGGCGTACTCGATCGCCGACTCGATGGAGTCGTCCGGTATGTAGAGCGTGACGGACATGTTGATGACCTGGGCGCCGCTGTCCACCGCCCGGCGGATGGCCCGGGCGAACAGTTCCGGGGTGATGGTCTCGCCCTTGGATTTGCCGCTCTGGTCCACTTCGCGTTCGCTGACCCGGATGGGCACGATCGTCACCCCGGGCGCGAGCCCTTGGAACCCGATGCCCTCCATCCGTTTCGCCGCGATGATGCTGGCGACCGCCGTGCCGTGGGAGACACAGTCGACGTCGCCACCGGGGCTACCCCGCAGCGCGTCGTATCCGGTCGACACCTGACCGGCCAGCTGAGGATGGTCGGGATCGGTGCCAGAGTCGATGACCGCCACCTTGACTCCGCTACCGGTGGTGAGAGTCCAGATGCGTTCCGGCGCGAACCACTTGTGGTGCCAGGGAGTTTGTCGAATGAACTCGCCCGGTTCCGCAGGGTTCTTGCAGGTGTCCGCTGCGGCGGCGGCCCGTACCTGCGGCACCGCGGCCTGCGCCGGTCGGGCCTGGACCGGTACGGCGGTACCGGCGGCCAGCAGAGCCGCTGTTGCCACCACCACGGACGTACGACGGCTGACGCCCATCGGCATGTTCACCTTTCCGTCCGAACAGCGTTGCTGCATCTTGACATCCTCTCCGCCCTGAAGGGCGGAGGTTCCCTCCACGCTGCGTGTGGAGCACGCGGCGTCCGGGTGGGTTACCGCTTCGCCGCGCGGTGCCGGGACGAGTCCCGGTCTTACCCGTGCTCCACGGTTGTTTGAGTTGTCCGCCTGTCCGGCGGCCAACACGTTGATGGCGGCGTTGACGTCCCGGTCGTGGGCTGCCCCGCAGTGGCAGTCCCACGTCCGGACGTTCAGGGGTCATCTTCTCGTTGATCCGGCCACACTGCGAGCACATACGGGTGGACGGGAAGAACCGGTCCACCCGGGCGAAGGTGCGCCCGTCGGGAGTTCCTCGTGAACCGGATCGCCTGCCGGTTGTCCTTCCGCGACCGAAACCTCGGCGGGGCAACCTTGCGACCCTTACGCTTGTCCGACAGCGAAGCGAAGAAATTGCGATACGCGGTGTTCAGGTCCGCCAAGGCCTGCTGCAACACCACCGCCGACACTCCGGAAAGCCACGCCCGCTCGGGTGTCAACTTCGCCTCGGTGATCACACGACGCGACAGCTCAGCGTCCGGAACGTACTTCTCGCCCGCAGCCTGGGCCTGTTGGCGCAGGCACAGCCCGTCGTTGAAAACCACCCGTGCGCACCCGAACGCCCGAGCCAGCGCGACCTGCTGGCCCGCCGTCGGGTACACACGGTAGTTGTAACGCAGCCGCACACGAGCACCCTATCGTTGGTTTATCGCTGGACTCGAAGGCATCCGTACTGGCAGAACCGTCCGGATTGAGGCACTGCTCGGGCCTTGGCGGCCTCCCAGCGCGGTCCTTTACCCAGCCCTGAAGGGCGGAGCACTGGCCCGCATTCCGGTAGCGGTCTCGGGACGGCCGCCCGACGAGCCGACGTTGCCAGCGTTCAGTATCGTCTGACTGTCGTGTCGTCAGTCTGCGGTGCGGCGAGAGGTGCGGACGTACGGGGGAGGACGTCATGGACACGCAGGGGCTGCGTGCCCGGGCTGACGAGCTCATGAGTCAGTTCGAGCGGATGCGATCCGGCGTCGGCGACCTACAGCAGAAGCTGAAGGCGGTGGCGGCCACCGTCACCTCTGACGACGGTCTGGTGAAGGCCACCGTCGGCCCGCGGGGCCACGTCATCCGGGTGGAGTTCGACCCACGCATCTATCGACGGCCGAACTCCAAGGAGCTTTCCACCACGGTCACCGAGACCATCCGGCGCGCCACCGAGAAGGCTATGGCCGAAGTGGAGGAACTGTGTCGGCCGTTCGTGCCCGACTCGCAGTTCCAGGCGTACATGGACCATGATCTAGAGGGCATCTTCCGCCAGCTCGACCGCGATCTCACGGGAGACGAGGACAAATGAGCGACAGCCACGAGACCATCGTCAATCCGACCGCGACGCGAAGCGGGGCCGGCGCGTTGGCAGCGGCCGGCGACACCCTGGCCGGACGATGGACCACCCTTTCCGCGACCATCACCAGCCTGAACAACGCCAAGCCCTGGGGCACCGACCAGTCGGGCGAGGAGTTCAACAAGAACTACCTGGCCGGCGACGAACCTCCGGCCACCCTGACGCTCGATGCCGGCAAGACGCTGGTCGAGCGGATGCAGCAGTTGGGACCGGACATCGCCGGAGCGGTAGACGGTACCGTCGATGTCGACGACATGGTCGACGGCTGGTTCGGCAAGGGCGACAAGTAGCGTCACGACTCAACTGACAGGCATCGGGCAAAGGGGCGGGCGGCTTGGCGATTCCCAATCCCAAGAGCACGCTGGGCGAGTACGCCTGGGTCTGGGACGCGATCTGCTGGGTCAGCGCTGGTGAGGCGTGGCCCACCGGCGACGAAGACAAGATGCGCGA
Source organism: Micromonospora sp. NPDC003197 (assembly GCF_053590565.1). Classification (NCBI taxonomy): domain Bacteria; kingdom Bacillati; phylum Actinomycetota; class Actinomycetes; order Micromonosporales; family Micromonosporaceae; genus Micromonospora; species Micromonospora sp. NPDC003197. The sequence continues at coordinate 113,045 of NZ_JBSFTE010000018.1, forward strand.
GCTCTCCGAAGCCTGGACCCAGCTCTCCGAGGCGATCGGTGAAGCGCTCGGTGAGGGCGACGGCGCCGCCCTGCAGATCCTGGAAAACTGGGGTGGCAGTGCCGGTGGGGCGTTCGGCCAACTCTGGAGCCAGATCGGCGTCGGTCCGAACACCGGTCTGCCGGTGGTCCAGGAGGCCGCCGCCGCCCTTGGTGCCGGCTGCGACGCCGCCGCCTTGGAGATCGAGTACGCCAAGCTCACCGTCCTGATCGCCGTCATCATCACCGTCATCGCGGTCTTCGTCGCCCTGCTCATGGCGTGGCTGGGTGGCGTCTCGGCCGGAGCGATCCCCGGCATCCTGGCGGCGGGTCGCCAGGCCGTGACGGTGGCCTTCAAGCGCCTGCTCACCCAGCTCGGTCGGCAGTTGCTGACCAAGGCCGGCATGAAACTCGCCCTGCAGACGGCCATGCGTCAGATCGGGCAGCGCATCGCCCAGACCGGGCTGCGCAACGTCGGCCGGCACCTGGCGATCGAGCTCGCGCAGGAGATCGGCGAAGAGCTGATTATCGACATCGGCGCGCAGGCCTACCAGATGAACAGCGGTGAGCGCTCGGAGTGGGACACCAAGCGCACCCTCACCGCCGGCGTCGGTGGCGCCATCGGTGCTGTTCTCGGCGTCGGGCTGAACGCCGGCACCAAGTGGGCCCGTAACAACGTGGCACCGCGAATTCCGGTCAACTTCAGCCCGCCCAGCCTGAACTTCCCCGGCTCCGGGGTGATGCGCAACTCCCTCGCCTCCGGCATGCAGAACGCGGTGATCTCACCGGTAGCCAGCACCCTGGCCAACGGCATGGTCAACGGGCAGTGGCAGTTGCCGACCGGCGAGTCAATCCTCGGCGGCTTCACCAGCGGTGCCGGCCGGACCGGGTTGACCAACATCGGTACCAACATCGGTAACAGCCTCGCCGGGGTGACCAACAACCTCAGCGGGGCGGCCAACGTCACTCCCGGCAACACCGGGGTGGGCGAAAATGGCCCGAGCAACGCCGGAAACTTCAACGTCGGCGGGGCCAACACCGGCAACCTGGGTGGCAGTACCGGTACGGGCACGGGTGGCAGCACCGGCACGGGCGGCGGGACTGGTGCCGGTACGGGCGGTTCCAGCTCTGGAGGGTCATCCTCGGGCAGCGGCACGGGATCCGGCGGCACCAACTCGGGTGGTTCCTCGTCCAGCAGCGGTACGAACTCGGGTAGCGGCAGCGGCAGTGGCTCGAATTCGGGTGGATCCTCGTCGAACAGCGGCGGTTCGAGTTCAAGCAGTAGTTCAAGCTCAAGCAGTGGTTCGAGCACCGGTGGCAGCAACAGCGATGCCGGGAATACGGACAGCGGGCCGTCGACTGCCCCCAACACGGGCTCCGGGTCGATCACGCTCAGCCCGCCCGAGGTGGATGCCGCCGCTCCGGGCGCCACCGATACCGGCACGACCGATACCGGGCAGAGCACCAGCACCGACACCACACAGAGTGGCTCGCCAAGCGGCGACTCGTCATCGAAGACCCCGATCGGGGTTCCGGTGGGCGGCGAGCCCGTGACGGGCGGCAACTCCGACCAGGCGTCCTCCGGCACCCTACCGACGGGCGAGACGACGACGCCTCCGTCTGACGTCGGTCCGATCGGGAACACCACCGATACTCCGACCGTGGTGCCGGGGACGGGCACCGGCCCGACGACCTCCGGACCGGTCAACGCTGGCCCCACGACGGGCACCCCGGGGGGCACCACCACTCCGTCCACATCGACCCCTGCCACCGGGACCCCCGCCACCGGCACGCCGACCACGACACCGGCTACCACCAGCCCGACGACGGGCACGAACACCACACCGGGCACGGGCACGAACACGTCGCCGGGGAATTCCGGGAACACGGCGAACAGCCAATCGACCACCGGTGCGACGCGTACCAACGTATCGGTCACGCCCACGACTCCGGCCGGTACGACGGCACCCAACACCACAGCGCCGAACTCCGCTGGTTCCGTGTCCCTCACTCCGCCAGCCGGTCCGACCATGACCGGACAGTCGGTCGGCACGACACAGCATGGTGTGCCCAACCAGCAGAGCCCGACCAACCAGCCCGGGACCACCACCAACCAGCCGGCGACCGGTCAGCCGGCCACCAACCAGCCAGCAACCGGGCAGCCAGCCACGGGCCAGCCGGCGACGGGGCAACCGGTCAGCAGCCAGCCGACCACCCCTGGACCACAGGACCCGCGGAACACCGCGCCGAGCACCACCGAAGGACCGCGGGTTCCGGTTGCGGGCGGGCCGGTCCAGCAGGATGGTTCGCTGCCGGTGCCCCAGCAGAGTGGGGCCCCGGACACCACCCCACCGGGTACGACCAACGAGTCGTCGACCACCCCGGCGACACCCGACACCGACCCGACGAACCAAGAGTCGGATGTGGACAGCGATCCGGACGCGGTCGTCGTACCCGTGGTGGTGCCCGGCCTGTCGACGGGGCCGGACACCACCGCCGCGAACCCGGCTCCTCCGGCATCGACCGGGTCGGTGAACCCGGATAGTTTGCGCCGATCGACTGGTCCAACGGGCAAGGGCACGCACAGTTGGCAGCTTGATCCGACCACTGTGGAGGGCGATCCGACCGGCCCGGAGGCCGAGCAGGCGCTGATCGAGGCGTCGCGGACGATGGCCAAGGCCGTCCAGGAGGCGGTCAACGCCGGCAGCATCTCCAAGAAGAAGCAGCCGGGCATGGCCGGGGCGCTGATGATGCCGAACGGCGAAATCACCGTCCACACCAGCATGACGGCGGACAAGAGCACGACTCCGGCGACCCAGCCGTCGGTGCATCCGCTCCTGCAGACGTTGCTCAACCAGACCGCGCAGCAGCTGCCAAAGACCGGTGCCGGGCACGGCAAGTGCTCCGAGGTCGCCCTCATCTCCGACCAGCTGTACCAGCTCGAGCAGCAGTGGACCAACGAGGGCAAGTCGGGTACGTTCGAGGCGTACGCCCGGAGCAAGTTCGAGGGTGCGAAGATCGTCACCCATCAGCTCGGTCAGGCGTTCAGCGACGGCACCGAGTACAACCATGGTGACTACCGTCCGCCGTGCCGCTCCTGCGAGGTGTACGTACCCGCCCTGGGCATCCAGCCGATTGTCGACACGGAACGGTTCGTCACCCCGAATCCGCCGCCGGAGACCGGCGTCCCCGGCAACGGTCAACCGCTGGTCGACTCCCGCCCGTACGGGGATCCGCAGGGCCTGATCCCGCCGGCCGAAACCGACCAGCAGGCGCTGCAGAACGAGGTCCCGACCGGGCCGGACAACCAGCCGGAGGTCCACCCCGATCCCCGGGTGGGCCAGTGGGCGAACCTGGTCAACGACGGCGGCCCGACGAACCCTGGACGGGACAACAACTGCGCCGACGTCGGCCTGTCGTTCCTCTCCACCTGGTACGGCGATCCGCAGGTCGCGGCCAGCGCCGCCGACCCGACGACCATGGAGGCGGGCAGCACCGCCCGCCAGCAGCAGGTGCTGGGTGCCAACTTCGACTCCCACGGCACCGGCACTGCCGCGTTGGACGCCATCGCCGACCGACTTCGTCAGGCCGGGCCGGGCTCGTCCGCGCTCATCATCACCAGCTGGACCGCCGAGGTCGGTGGCGGCGCCCACACCTGGAACGCGGTCAACCACAACGGCACCATCATCTGGGTCGACGCCCAGATCAGGGTCGTTTCCGACACCGGCCCGATCCACACCACCGGAGTCGACGGGGTCTGGTCCATCACCCTCGACGCCAACGGCGACCCGTACGCGCCGCCGGCGGCCGCCGCGCCCACGGTCGGTGGCACCAGCGGAGACAGTCGTACCCAGACCGGGCGGCCCGGTGCCACCACCGACCGGGCCGGTACGACGGACACGGCCGGTACGACGGACACAGCCGGGCCATCCTCGACCGGCGAGGCCGATATCGATGGCTCCCTGCCCTCCGCGCCGGAGCAGAGCGGCAACACGGATCAGTCCGACCCGGACGCCGATCCAGACGCGGACGTCGATTCGGACACAGATGCTGATCCAGACGCCGACGCCGACGGCGACTACTCGGGCTTCCCCTCGTTGGCGGACACCCGGCAGTTCGGCCCGGATCTACTCGCCCCCATCGAGGATCCACAGTTCCAGGCGGATCTGGAACAGAGTCTCCAGACCCCGGACGGCTTCGAGACCTGGGCCGACCCGTCGAGCCACCCGTACGGCCAGTTGATCAATGATGGTGGGACGACGCAGCCCGGCCGCAGCAACAACTGCATCGACGTCGCGCTGGCAGCGCTTTCCAGCTTCTTCGGTGATCCTCAGGTCGCGGCACCCCGCTGGGCGGATGTCAACCCCGACGGCAGCATCGAAACGGTGCTCGGCGAACTCGACGGCGACGCCCGAGCAGCGGACTGGATCGGCGGCGAGTGGACGCCACTGCCCGACGACATGCCAGGCACGCCGGCCGAACGGGCGGCAGCCGTTGCGCAACAGTATGCCGATCTGCACCAGCAGATCGCCGATGCCGGCCCGGGCTCCGCCGCGCTGGTGATCGCCAACTGGGTGGGGTACGACGAGAACGGCGATCCTCTGGTCGACGAGGATGGCAACGTCCTCGGCGAGGGATCGCATGCCTTTGTCGTGGTCTACCCGATGGATGCCGACGGCCCGGTGTGGTGGGATCCACAGGACGGGAGCACCTGGACACAGCCGCCGGCAGACTATGTGGCGGACACGCACACGCTCGACTCGATGATCGTGCCGGACGGAGGGGTGAACCATGACGGAGGACGAAGCCCGGGCACTGATCAGCCGGCTGCTCGGCACGCCAAACCAGATAGCGTTGCACCCGTTCGAGGCGGGCTGGCTGGCCCGGGAGATCCTGCCGCCGGACCAACGAGCCCGGGGGATTCACGTGGGTCAGGGGAGCTTCGTCATCGACCGGAGCGGAGTCGTGACAGCGCACCCGAGTCTGCCCCCACGACTGATCATGAAGCGGTACAACCAGGCGCGCCAGGAGGGCCGGATAACCGGCCGGCAGGTGTGGCCGGAGGCCGATCCGACGGGCTGACCGGCGACCCCGTCGGGCCGGTCGTCGACGCACAGCCGCGAAGCGATGTCGCCGAGAGCGGCCAGGACAGCGATGTAGCTGCCGTCGATCGTGGTCAGGACGGTAGCGTATCGACGCAGGAACGGATCACCGCCAGCGCGATTCCCAATACCGCCTTCCACGGCGAAGGCCGACCCCAGGCCGAGCCGCAGGCCGTGCTGGACCAGGCCCGGCTGGCCATCCGGAACGTGGCGGCGCACGCCGGGGTCCGCAGTGTGGCGGCGCTGCCCGATGGCACCTACCTGGTGACCCGTTCCAACAACAGCCAGTTCATCCTGGAGCTGACCACCGGCCCGGTCGCCGACCGCGCCGTGGTGACGAGCGAGTTCCGCCCGGACGGTACGGCGCTCGTCACCGTCTCCGACCGGGCCGCTGATTCGGTGATCGAGCGTGGTCTGGCTCACGAGGTCGCCGAGCTGGCCAGCCTCAACCAGCCGACCGCCCCCGACGCGCCGGTCGTCGAGCCGCTGAGTTCTGCCGATGTCGCCGAGTTGGTGACCATGGGGCACCAGGTGGCGACCGCTGACCGGTGGTCGGCAGCGGCGGCGCGGCGGGAGTTGGCCGTGTTGATCGACCGACTGGGGCTCCGCGAGGGAATGCTCGGTGCCGATCAGCGCATCGCCGCCCTGCCACCACAGGCGCAGGCGATCATCACCGAGCAGTACGGTGGCCGCGCGGCGAACGCCGCCGACCGTTCCCAGCTTCGTGCCGATCGGCGGAACGCCACCCCGGCGTCTACCTCCACGGATTCCCGGCCGACCGGGCTGCCTCGGCTTCGTACGTACACTGCGGCGCATCTGGTGGCGACGGGCCTCACCGGCGCAGCAGCCGCGGCGGCCGCCTTGTACGCCACGGGCAATGCGATGGCCGCGCTCATCAGTGGGGCGGGTGCGGCGGCGGCTGCTCTGGCAACCGGGCCGATCAAGTGGGCGGCCAAGCGTGCCGGGCTCGCGGCCGAGGACCGTCGAGCCAGGTACGACGCCCGACAGAGTGCTCGGGCCGCCGCCGAGACCGACATCACCACGGGTACGACACTCGCCGACGGCACCGCCGGGGCGACCAACGTGGCGGAACAGCTCGACCAGACGGTCTCCGGGCTCGACCAGCAGGTGTCGGCGCTGCAACAGCGATTGAGCGACAACGAGCGGCGGCAGCGCCTGATGGGAACGCCCCGTCGGTTCCCATCCGCCAACACCAATACCAATACCAACACCGGCCAGAACCCGACCGGTCCCAATTCGGTGTCGACCGGTGGTACCACCCAGGGACCGGATGGAGCAGGTAACCCGAGCAGCCCACCCGCCACCGGGCTGACCCCGCACGAGCAGGGCCGGATCGCCGAGCTGCGGAACCTCGCCGTCCAGTACGACACAGCGTCCCGCTGGTCTCGTCCGGCTGTGGGGCGCGAGATCAAGGCATTGCTGGACAGCCTCGGGTTGCGTCAGAGTAATCCTGGTGCGGAGCAGCGGCGCGCGTTGCTGCCCGATGATGTTGCTCCGATCATCCAGCGGTTTGGCGAGTCGGTTAGACACACGATCCGCGAGCGGTTGCGCGTGGTCTCCGACCGGCTTCCGGCCGAGGGGCAGCGCCCGGCGAAGGTCGCGCCCTGGTGGATGTCGATAGTGGAGAACCTGCCCGGCATGGCGACCGCCGGCACGATCGCCACCGTTGCTGGTGTGATCGTCGGCGACCTCACCCTCGGCTTCGCCGGTATCGCGGGTGCACTCGCCGCCGCTGCCGCCTCCACGGTCAACGATCCGATCATCGCCCGTCAGGAGGCGGCTGCCAAGGACGCCCGCGAGGCGTGGGACGACGCCCATCCATCTATGTCGGCCGACGCCCTTCTCGATCAGGCGGCGGATGCCATCGCGGCGCCGATCGCCGAGGTGACGGCGCGGGCCGAGAACGCGGTCAACCGCGTGTCCGACCTGGAGCAGCGGGTCGGCGAGTTGGAGCAGCGGCTGGCAGAGTCGCACCGCCGGCAGGGTCTGCTGGAGGGAGTACGGCGGCTGTTGCTCGGCGATCCCGCCACCCCTACCGCAACGACCAGCAACACCGGCCCGACGACCAACACCGGGGGCGGGCAGCCGAGTTCGAACGTCGTACCGGCCGTACCGGGCGGCAACGTGGCCCCGGCCCAGCCCGGTACCGCTCCATCGGTCAACCCGACGGAGACGGCAGCCCTGGACCAAATCGCGGCACTTGCCGCGCAGCATGCCGCGGCGCGACCGCTGGCCCGCCCGGCGATCGCCCGGCAGATCCGGGCACTCGTGGACCAGTTGGGCATGCGTACCGACACGCCGGGCTACGAGCAGCGTCGTGCCCTGCTGCCGTCGGAACTCTCGCCGGTTGTGGAGCGGTTCGGCAAGCCGGGCCTGTTCGATCTTCGTACCCGCTTCGGCCCTCGGCCGCCAGTCGGTGCCGCCGACGGCACGACCCGGCCGGGCAACGTGCCCCACTGGGGGGTGTTCGCGGTCGAGCAGACCGCCGGTCCGGTCGCGCAGGCTGGTGTGACCGTCGGTATGGCTGCCTCCCTCCAGGCACTGGCCTCGGCGATCGCCGGTCCGGTCAACATGCTTGCTGGAGGGCTTGTCTCGCCGCTGCGCGACATGTTGCTCAAGCGGGTCGAGGCGAGAGTCAAGGACGCCCGCCGGGAGTGGGACCTCGCCCGGCCATCGCCGGAGACCGGGGCCCGGGTGGACCGGTTGTCCGGACCGGCGGTCACCGCCGTCACCGAAGCCACGAACCGGGTCGACCAGGTGGCCGCGCAACTGGCGGACATTACGGCAACCGTGGATGCCATGACCGACCAGACCGGCACTCCGAATGGTCAGACGACCCCGGCTGGTCAGACCACGCCGACGAGCCCAACGAGCCCGAGTCCCACCACGCCGACGAGCCCAACGACACCGAGTCCCACCACCGGTACGAATGCCGACCCCAACGCGCCCGCGCCACTGACCCGGGCCGACTCCTGGGAGTTGCAGACCGCCGCGCACCATGTGCGTACGGCCAACAAGTGGGCGGCGAAGCCGGCCCTGCGTGAGCTATGGACGATCATCGACCGAATGGGCCTGCGCGACGGCATGCTCGGTGCGGCCGATCGGGTGGCCCAGCTTTCGCCTGAGGCGCAGCAGGTGGTTGCCGAGTTCGGCGGAGACCGCTCCGGCCGTCCGCAGCAGCTCAAGACGGTGCAGGCGGACCGGCGGGCGGCCGCCGACCCACGTCCGAGCGGCCTTCCGCCACTACGGACGTACCTGGTCTCCAGCTTCGCGACGACGATGTCGGCGGCGGCGGCCACGACCGCGGTGGCTTCGCTCCTGTCCAGCCCACTGGCCCCGGTGATTCCGATTGCCGCCTTGGCGGCGGCACCGGTCATTGGCATCGCGAAGTGGCACGCGAAGCGTATGGGTCTTGCCGTGGACGACCGGCGGTCGCGGTTCGACGCTCGGAGTGACGCCCGAGATGTTGCCAACCGGGTCGACCAGGTCGTCGACCGGTTGACCCAGCCGGTGGCGGAACTCGAACAGGCGGTGGACCGGCTCGACACCGAACTCACCTCGGCGGAGCAGGCCACCACGGCGTTGGGCGATCGGCTTGCGGAAAGCCACCGTCGCACCGGCCTGCTGTCCCGGTTGTTCGGTACGCAGAACAACCAACAGCAGTCCAACACCCCGCCCTCGACGGGGGACCCCGGCAATCCGGCGAACCCGGACCCGAGCAACCCAGATCCGAATAATCAGGATCCGGGCAGTGGGGGTGGTCGGATCACGGCTGCTGCGGTGCCGGGTTCGTCGTTCCATGGGTTGGGTCGTGCTGGTGCGGATCCGGCTGCGGTGTGGGCTGCGGCTCAGGCGGCGGTGACGTCGGTGGCAGGTGCGGCCGGCGTGGCGCAGATCGTGCAGGTCGCTGACGGTCTTTATGAGGTGCGGCCGGTGTCCGGGCCGTCGTTGCGGGTGCAGCTGACGGTTGGTCCGTTGGACGGTGGTGTGGTCGCGCAGACGGTGCGGAACGGGGATGGCAGTTTTACTGTCACGGTTTCGGACCGTGCTGTTGATGGTGTGGTGGCTCGTGCGTTGGCGCATGAGGTTGCCGAGTTGGCCGCGTTGCAGACGATGGGGACTTTGGATTCCGTTCCCCTTGATCCGGGTAACGTTGCTGGTTTGATTGATCCGGCTGGGTTGAGTGCGCATGACCATGGTCGGATGGCGGAGATCCGGATTCTTGCTGACCAGTACAGCACTGCGGATCCGGCACAGCGGTTGGCGATCCGTTCGGAGATCGCCGCGTTGGTGGATCATCTTGGGTTGCGGCCAGAGGTGCCGAATGCCGCGTCTCGCTGGTCGTTGTTGCCAGCGGATGTGTTTGTCAATCTCATGCAGTTGACGGTGTCTGCGGTGTCCCCGGCGCAGGTCGCTGTGGTGTTGCGTGGTGCGCCGGATCTGACTGAGTCGCAGCGTTGCCAGTTCTATGACTATTGGCATCGGGCGTCGGATTCGGGAACGCCGTTGTCCGAGTCGGATTTGGCGGCTCGGTTGCATGAGCTGGCGGTGTCTGCCGAGACGACCCAGAGCAGTCTGCCGAGGTTGCCTTCATCGGCTGGGCAGATTGTTGGGTTGCCGGCGCACCTGCTGGATCAGGTGCGGGCGGTGGATCCGCAGTTGGCGGATCGGCTTGCTCGGGAGGGTGTGTACGTCGATCTGAAGGGTCGGTTCGATCTGCGGCCGTACGCGCCGGTTGGTTCGCCGGAGATCAAGGTCGACGGCGGGGAGGTGGCGTTCGACCTGTCGACGGAGGCGGGTCGGCAGGCACTGCTTTGGGAGGATCGGGCGCGGGCTCGTTCGGCGGTGCGGGTCGAGGCGGCGAATGATCCGGCGAAGTTGGCGTTGTTGTCCACCCACGATTTCCACTATGTGGGTGATTCCCGGGTGATGATGATGGTCCCGGACGTGTTGACGGCGGCGCTGCGCAATATGTCCCCGTACGCCGATGTCGCGGTGTCGCAGGAGGGCGGCCCGACCGGGGTGTATCCAGGAGAGACCACTGCGGTCGCCGACCGGGTGATGCTGCCCGCGCAGCAGGCCGGCAGGCCGGCAATCCAGTACGGCCGCCCGGTCGACTCACAGACTGGTCAGCCGCTTCCGCTGTGGAACGGCCAACCGGTTCGGGAGCAGGTGCAGCAGGGCGCGCTCAGCGACTGTGGCATTCTCGCCAGCTTCGGCGCGGTCGCCGGACACAACCCGTCCCTGATGAGCCAGATGTTCCAGCCGAACGCCGACGGCACCGTCGACGTGTTCCTGCACGAAAGCACCGGTCCGAGTGATCACACCACGCCGACCGGCCGTCAGTTGCGGATCACGGTGACCCCGGATGTTCCGGTGCCTTCAAATGCGCCGGGCAACTCTGCCTATGCCAACCAGGCCGCTGTCGGTACCGCCTGGGCGTCGCTGCTGGAGAAGGCGCTGGCCGCTGTCGACCGGACCTGGTCCGACACACAGCGCGACGCCTGGCAGGCCAGGTGGCGTAACTGGAACCCGAACGCCACAGACCAGGCCGCGCCGCTCGGCTACGCCCGGCTCAACGTCGGCAGCAGCCCGACGATGCAGGCCGAGCTGCTCACCCAGTTGACCGGGGAACCCGCTCGGGCTGGAGACTTCGATCCGACCCCGGGCCAGGAGCACGTCACCGAGGCACTGTTGACCCAACTACTCGCCGTCGACAGCCCGGTGGTGGTGAGCACCAACGGGAAGAATGCGTACCCGGAGAATGTGCGGAACAACCTGCCACACGGCCTGGTCGCGGGCCATGCCTACGAACTGGTGAGTATCACCAACGGGCAGGTGCAGCTGCGTAATCCGTGGAACTCGCGGCACCCGACGCTCATGTCAGTACGCGAATTTCTCGACATCATGTCGCCGTACTACGTCCACCTCGACCGGCAACCCACTTCGCCAACCACGCAGGTCTCCGCGCCGCCGACCAACGCAGAAGCGGTGAAGGATGCGGCGGATAGCCACCGGTCGACGGCGAACTCTGAACTGCCTGGTGAGGCTGGTCGGATTACGGCTGCTGCGGTGCCGGGTTCGTCGTTCCATGGGTTGGGTCGTGCTGGTGCGGATCCGGCTGCGGTGTGGGCTGTGGCTCAGGCGGCGGTGACGTCGGTGGCTGGTGCGGCTGGCGTCGCGGGGATTGTTCAGGTCGGTCACGGCCAGTATGAGGTGCGGCCAATGTCCGGGCCGCCGTTGCGGGTGTGGTTGACCGTTGGTCCGTTGGACGGTGGCGTGGTGGCGCAGACCGTTCGAAATGTGGACGGTAGTTTTACTATCACGGTTTCGGATCGTGCTGTTGATGGTGTGGTGGATCGTGCGTTGGCGCATGAGGTTGCCGAGTTGGCCGCGCTGCAATCCATGGGAACTCTCCACAATGCTCCGCTTGATCCGGGTAATGTCGCTGGTTTGATTGATCCGGCTGGGTTGAGTGCGCATGACCATGGTCGGATGGCGGAGATCCGGATTCTTGCTGACCAGTACAGCACTGCGGATTCAGCACAGCGGTTGGCGATCCGTTCGGAGATCGCCGCGTTGGTCGATCATCTGGGACTTGCACCCGGCACGATGCACGCACCCTCGCGTTGGGCGTTGTTGCCGGCGGATGTATTCGCACAGGTGATGCGGCTGACGGTGTCGAAGGCGTCGTTGCTTCCCGTTGCCGAGGTGTTGCGTGGCGGGGCGAATCTGACTGAGTCGCAGCGTTGCCAGTTCTATGACTATTGGCATCGGGCGTCGGATTCGGGAACGCCGTTGTCCGAGTCGGATTTGGCGGCTCGGTTGCATGAGCTGGCGGTGTCTGCGGAGACTTCGCAGGGTAGTTTGCCGAGGTTGCCTTCATCGGCTGGGCAGATTGTTGGGTTGCCGGCGCACCTGCTGGATCAGGTGCGGGCGGTGGATCCGCAGTTGGCGGATCGGCTTGCTCGGGAGGGTGTGTACGTCGATCTGAAGGGTCGGTTCGACCTGCGGCCGTACGCGCCGGTTGGTTCGCCGGAGATCAAGGTCGACGGCGGGGAGGTGGCGTTCGACCTGTCGACGGAGGCGGGTCGGCAGGCACTGCTTTGGGAGGATCGGGCGCGGGCTCGTTCGGCGGTGCGGGTCGAGGCGGCGAATGATCCGGCGAAGTTGGCGTTGTTGTCTACCCACGATTTCCACTATGTGGGTGATTCCCGGGTGATGATGATGGTCCCGGACGTGTTGACGGCGGCGCTGCGCAATATGTCCCCGTACGCCGATGTCGCGGTGTCGCAGGAGGGCGGCCCGACCGGGGTGTATCCAGGAGAGACCACTGCGGTCGCCGACCGGGTGACCCTGCCCGAGGTGAAGTCGAACCGGCCGCGGATCACCTATGGTCGTCCGGTCGACTCACAGACCGGTCAGCCGTTCCCGCTCTGGAACGGCCAACCGACCCGCGAACAGGTGCAGCAGGGCGGGCTGGGGAACTGCGGCATCCTCGCCACCTTCGCGTCGCTCGCTGGTCACAACCCGTCGGTGATCGGCCGACTCTTCCACCCGAATGCCGACGGCACCGTCGACGTGTTCCTGCACGAGAGCACCGCACCCGGCAGTAACACGACTCCGACCGGCCGCCGTCTACGCATCACCGTGACGCCAGACGTACCGGTCCCGGCAAACGCACCTGGGAACTCGGCCTACGCCAACCAGGCCGCTGTCAGTGCGGCCTGGGCGTCGCTGCTGGAGAAGGCGCTGGCCGCTGTCGACCGGACCTGGTCCGACACACAACGCGACGCCTGGCAGGCCAGGTGGCGTGGCTGGAACCCCAACGACACGGATCGGGCCGCCCCGCTCGGCTACGCCCGGCTCGACGTCGGCAGCACCCCGACGATGCGGGCCGAACTGCTTACCCAGTTGACCGGAGAACCTGCTCGGATTGGAGACTTCGACCCGACCCCGGGCCAGGAGCACGTCACCGAGGCGCTGCTGACCCAGCTGCTCGGCGTCGGCAGCCCGGTGCTCGTTGGTAGCCGAGGAACCGATGCGTACCCGGCCCATCTGCGTAACAACCTGCCGCACGACTTGGTCGCGGGTCACGCGTACGAGGTGGTCGGCGTCAGTAACGGGCAGGTGCAGCTGCGCAACCCGTGGAACTCGCGGCACCCGACACCAATGTCGGTACGCGAATTCCTCGACCTGATGTCATCGGGCTACACCCACCTCGACCGGCAGCCCGCCCCGCCGGCACCGCCAACGACGGTGACCACCCCGCCGGTGGCACCGGTGGTTCCGCCGATGCCGCCCGCGCCGCCGGTCGTGCCGCCGATGCCGCCCGCGTCGCCGGTCGTGCCGCCGCAGGGTGCCCCGTCGGTACGACCGGCACCGCACGGACTGGGTCGGACCAACATCGAAGAGTACGCGTACAACTTTGTCTACTACGCCCGGCTATCGGCGGAAGGTACGGTTGATGGCCTGATCGTGGTCGAGTGGGGGCCGCAGGGACAACGGTCGGCCCAGTGGACGACCGACCAGCAGGCGGGCGGCCCGGGGGCGGCAGCCGGCGGCATCGGTGGCTCACGGCCGGTCGGTCGGGCGGAAGCGGAACGGATCGCCCGAGAGGTACTCGGCTTCGAACTGCCAGACGAGCCGACACTGCACGACATGTTGGGTGGGTGATGATCCCGTGAGAGGTGGAGAAAGTACCGTGCGGTCGTTCACGAATCTCGTGGTGATCCCCAACAACGTCCCGATGGACCTCGGTCCGGCTCGGTTGGGCGTGGGTTGGGTGACCTCGGAACAGCCGGTGAGCGCCGAGATCATCGTCATGCCGACCGGCAGTCAGGACAGCCACAGCTTCCGGGTCGCACTCGGCGAGACCTTTCCGGTCGGCGACGAGACCTGGCGGTTCGCCGACGTCGACTTCGAAAGTGCCGACCGGTGGGAGGTCACCGTCCGCCGAGTGGACGAGGACGAACCCCAGGACCAGCCGCGCGGCCACCTCTGGGTGTCGGCCCGGCTGAGCCCGTACGGCAAGCTTGACGAGCAGCGGTTGCGCATGGTCGAGGCCGAACTGGGACAGCCACTTCCGCCGAGCTACCGGAGGTGGCTGGCAGAGAACAACGGGGCTGCCCCGGCCAGTGACCACTACGTCGCCGGCCTGCCGTTCACGCTGATGCCGGAGCGCCCGCTGCTCGGCGTACACCCGCAGTATCCGACCTTCGACCTGGTGTCGGCGCAGCGCATGCACCGGGACACCTGGCTGTCCCGGACCTACCTGGTGATCGCCGTACCGTCCGGTGGGTTGCTGGTCGTCAAGACCGACCACCCGGACGGGGATTCGGTGTGGATCCTGCCGGAAGATGCGATGCGCGGACCGCTCGGTGCGGCGGGCGCTGCGGATCGGGAGCGACGGCTGGTCTACCTGGCCGAGGACATCACCTACTTCATCGGTCGTCTGCAGCCCGTGCCGGAACTGCCGCCGGCGCAGATCAACTACCCTGACCCGGACGACCCCCACCGATGGGACCAGCCCTGATGACGACGACCCAGTCCGCGCCGCCGACGCTGTTGCTGCCGGTCGGGCAGTTCTTCGGTACGTTCCACCCGACCGCCGGGTCGACCGACCGTTATCACCGGGTGCGGTTGGGCACCGAGGTGTGGGAACTCGACGACGCTCGGTTCACCGTGTGGGCGTTGGCGCACGGCCAAGCCGACCAGCTTGCCGAGCAGCCCTGGACGATGGCGGCGCTGCGTGAGGCAGCGGTCGCACATCTGCCCGGCGACGACGTGGACCTGTTGCTGCGGGAACTGTTCGCCGAGGGCCTGGCCGCCGAGGTCACCCCGGGGACGGCGGGCGCGGTGGAGTTCGCCCGTCGGCACCGGATGGGGGCCCGGATGCTCGGCCTGGGTAACAGCAGCGAGCAACCGTGGCTGTACTCCATCGGCTTCTACGATCGTCCGCTGGTCAGCGTGACCCGCAGCGTCTACGACCTGTGGGAGCGGTGCCCGTCGGGGGAGAGCCTGTGGACGATGTGCGAGTCGCTCGCCGAGGAGGAGCGTCGGGCCGGCGGCGATGACCCCGACCTGATCGATCCGGAGCGGATGCTCGCCGGGCTTCTCAGCACCCTGCACCACCTGCTGACCACCAGCGTGGTCTACCTGGAGCCCCTGCCGTGACCGAGACGACGAGGATGACCGCGATGGACACGATCTCCACCGAGCCGCTGGTGTACCCGGTGGGTCGCTACACCGGGGTCTTCCATCCGTCGGTGGGTGCTCCGGCGAAGTACCACTCGCTGAGCATCGGTCGACTCTCGGTGACCCTGGAGGAGGAGCAGGCGTTCGCCGTCTGGGCGGCGGCGCACCAGCCGCCGGACGAAGCGAACCGGCCATGGACCCGTACGGCGGTGGTGGACGCGGCACGCAACCTGGCCGTGGCCGACCCGACTCCCGTCATGGCAGAGTCCTTCGAGGACGGCCTGTTGGCCGAGGTCACCCCGGGTACGCCGGACTCCGTCGACTTCGCCCGGGTGCATCGGGTGCTGCCGCTGATGCTCTCCCTCGGCAACACCCCCGAGGATCCGCTGCACTACGGCATCGGGCTGTTCGGAGTGCAGCCGGTGCTCCGGGTGCCCACCCTTGTACACGAGGTGTGGCAGTGGAGCAGCGCCGGAAGCAGCCTGTGGGACGTCTGCGTAGCGCTCGCAGACGCGGGTGCGCAGGCGGGGGTCGAGGACCAGCGCGAGCATGACCCGGAGTACGTCCTCGGGATCTTCCTGACCGCGTTGCCGCTGCTGATCGGCATCAACGCCGCCTGCCTGGACGAGGCGCCACGCGCCTGACCGAGCTTTCGGCCGGGCGCGCGGCTACTGGGTGCGGGCCGTCGGTACGGTGCGCCGGTCAGGCGAGCTGGCTGGCCATCCCCGCGTAGGCGTCGCGGACCGCGACCAGTCGGTTCCGCCGGAACCGGCCGGGTTCCTTCGCGTACGTCTGACGACCCCGCTCGCTGGTGAAGGCAGCGGCCGGCACCTCGTCGGCGTCATCGGGGATGAACTTGAGCACCTCGTCGACTGCGGCGGTGGCCCGAGTCAGGATCGCCCTCGCCCGCCTGCGCTGCTCACTGTCGAGCCGGGCGAAGTCTCCGGGCACCTGCGAGGTGTAGGAGTCGGCGACCCCGATCCACTGGCCAGGGTCGATGAGCTGTGACGGCTCGTTCCCTCCGTAGCTGACCGCGTTACCGCCCGGCGGCATGCTGATCTCGGCCGGCAGTCGGAAGACGAACTCCCGCGGCTGGCCACATCGGGCGCACTCACCGGTGTAGCGGCTGGCCAGGTCACCATCCTCCAACGCCGTTACCGCACTTTTCCGGGTGAATCGGAACTCCCCGCAGGCGCAGGGGTGCAGGTCCATGTAGAGGTGGGCTTCCATGTTCGTACGGCTGACAGGCAAGACCATGGCCATACCGTACCGATGATCGAATAGCGCTGGTTGCCCACGCGGCAGGAACCGGCCATGGTCGCGGGACGTCGGTACCCGATTACTTCGAGGCATGTCCTCTAGGATCGGTGCCGTGCACGAGGGTAGGTGGACAACGGTCACGCCGTCGCAGTTCACGCGCGAGCGGGAGGCGTTGGCTCACATTCAGGGGCTGCTGCCGGATAGTGGGGTCTACCGTGCCTGGTCGAACTTCACCTTCACCGCACAGACTGGTCACCCCTACGAGGTGGACCTGTTGGTTGCCACCCCTGGTGGGCTCTATCTGATCGAGGTCAAGAGTCTGACCGGGCGCCTGTTCTCCAGCGGCTCCAACTGGATTCTCGCCGGCCCTGGCAGCACGCGTACCTTCGACAACCCGCTACACCTGGCGGATGCGAAGGCCAAGAAACTCAAGTCGTTGCTGCAGACCGCAGCCAATCGGCGGCATGACCGGCCGAGGATTCCGTTCGTGCAGGCCGCCGTCTTCCTTTCTCGGCCCGGTCTGAACGTGCAGCTGTCCGACCATCATTTGCACAACATTTTCGGACCCGAATCCGGCTCCGGTCAGCCGCCGGGCCCACTACCGCCGATCGGCTCCGGCCTGCTTCTCCGACCCCCACAGGATGAGCGGTACCGGGTCACCACTGAGGTTTCGCGGGCGCTACCAGAGCTGCTGGCCTCGGTCGGTATCGCCCGAAGCCGGCGGCACTACCAGCTCGGTGCGTGGGACCTGGAATCGGCTCCGTTCGATGTGGGGCCGACCTGGCAGGATCATCATGCCCGGCATCGGGAAGTCGACCGGCTTCATCGTCGGGTACGGATCTACCTGGTGGAGCGTAACGCCGCCGACGCGGAGCGAGAGAGCATTGAACGGGCCGCGAAACGGGAGATGCGGGTCCTAGAAGGTATCAACCATCCCGGTATCGTCCAGGTCGACTCGATGGAGTCGCATGAGGCCGGTCCGGCGCTGGTATTCCGGCACGATCCGCGTTCCATTCGGCTCGACCACTACATGGGCCAGTACGGCGACCGGCTCGACCCGGGGAGCCGACTTACCATGATCCGCCAACTGGCGGAAACCGTCGCCTATGCCCATGGCCGGCACCTCTACCACCGTGCGCTCTCCGCGCGAAGTGTTCTGGTGACGCCTGCCCACCGACGCAAGGAGAGCGGCGAGGACGAGGCGTGGCTGACCCCGCAGTTGCAGATCAGCGACTGGCAGGTGGCTACCCGGTCGGCGGACTCGATAGGTGGGTCAAGCAGCGGGGCGGACCAGGTCTCGGTCTCGACACACGCCGTCGCACACGTGGAGCGTTCGGCTGAGGCGTACCTCGCACCCGAGTTGACCACATCGGCGCCTGATCCAGTGGCGATGGACATCTTCGGGCTCGGTGCGCTGGCCTACCTGATCCTGACTGGCCAGCCACCGGCAACCAAGCGCACCGAGCTGCTGGGCCGACTGGCCAAGGAGAACGGCCTGCGTGCTGCTGCTGTGGCCGATTCCGTATCCGAGTTCGCCGACGAGCTGATCCACGAAGCGACCGCCCCGATCCCGGGTCAGCGGCTCACCACTGTCGCCCACTTCCTCGAACTCCTCACGGAGTTGGAGGACGAGCTGACCGCGCCGCCTCCAGTGTCCGTACATCCAGAGGAGCGCGAGCCGGAGCCGGTCGACCCGTTGGAGGCCCGCGCCGGCGACCAGGTCGGGGAATGGACCATCCGCAAGCGACTCGGCACCGGATCGACCTGCCGAGCCTTCCTCGCCCACAACGAACGCACCAAACGGGACGAGGTGCTGAAGGTCGGCCTCTCCGACGAGAAGGCCGACCGGTTGGCCCGGGAAGCCCGGGTGCTCGGCCCACTGGCCGACTCGCGGGTGATCCGGCTGGCCCGACCAGAGCCGCTAGAAATTGCCAACCGGACCGTGGTGGTCCTGGAGCACGCCGGTGACCACACCCTGGCCCGTAAGTTGCGCGAGGAGGGCCGACTCACCGTCGACGAGCTGGAGACCTACAGCGACTACCTCTTCGGGGCGATTGACTACCTGGAGGGGGAGGGGGTCTACCACCGGGACATCAAGCCGGACAACATCGCGATCCGGATCCGGCCGAACCGTACGCGCCAGCTTGTGCTCTTCGACTTTTCGCTGGCTGGTGTCTCGGTCAAGGAGATCACCGCCGGCACTCCACGTTATCTGGACCCGTTTCTCGGTGCCGCCAACCGGCCCAGCTATGACAAGCACGCCGAGTGGTATGCCCTCGCGGTCACCCTGCACGAAATGGCCTCCGGGGAGCTGCCGGTCTGGGGCGACGGTGGCACCGAGCCACAGTTGACCGAGGGGTCGCCGGTGCTGGCCACCGAGGCGTTCGACCCGGCGATCCGTGACGGCCTGGTGGAGTTCTTCCACCAGGCGTTACATCGCGATGCGCGATCCCGGTTCGGGTCATTGAGGAGCATGCGCGACGCCTGGCAGCAGGTCTTCCGCCGATCCGACGCGAGCCCGCCCGCAGGCACCGACCACCCGGAAGCCTCCGCCGAGGAGCTCGACGAGGAGAGCGCGGAAGCTGTCCGCGACGAGGCGGCCGCGAAGGCGCACCGGGCGACAGCGTTGGAGGCGGCAGGTCTCACTCTGCGCGCGGTGTCGGCGGCGCACCGGCTGGACGCCAACACCGTTGGCGACCTGCTCGTGGTAGCCAGCAAGCTGGCGCATCTGCCCGGGCTCGGCGCGCGAACCCGGCAGGAGTTGCAGCGGCGGGTCCGGGAGTGGCGGCACCGGCTGGGGGAGCAGGAGACGGTTCCGAACTCGGCAGCCGATCGGAAAGCCGCCGAGGCCGAGGTCGCCACCGAGACCAGCAGCGCCGAGCACGGCGACATCGAACCGGTACGGGTGGGACTGGACGCTATCGCCACCCTGCTGGTGCCGGTCCGGGCGGGCCGCAACGGCACCAACGTCGAGGCCATCCGGCTACTGCTCGGGCTGCCTGACTCCACCGGGGCACTGCCTGCGCTCCCGCCCTGGCCCCAGCACTCCCAGGTGGCCAAACTGCTCGATGTCACCCCGGCTCGGATCACCCAGATTCTCGGCGAGCAGCGCAAGCGCTGGGACAAGACACCAGTCGTGGCCAGCCTCCGTACCCAGATCGTGGAGCTGTTGCGCGACGGCGGTCGGGTCATGGCCGTCGGTGAGTTGGCAGCGGCGCTGCTGGGCAGCCGTGGCTCAGTGAAGAGCGGAGCGTTGCGCGATGCGGTTGCGCTTGCAGCCGTCCGCGCCGCAGTGGAGGTGGACGCGCTGGCCAAGGAGCCCCGCCTGCTACTGCGCCGACACGGCGAACGGCTGCTGGTGGCCCTGGAAGTCGGCGAGGACGACGCCCCGGACACCCCGGCGGCTCCGGCGCTACTCGACTACGCCGACACGCTCGGTGCTGCCGCTGACCGGCTCGCCGACAGCGAAGTGCTGCCCAGCCCGGCGACGGTGCTGCGTACCCTCGCGGCAGTAACCGCGCCCGGCGGCGCGGCTGAGGCGATCGACGACCGTCGGCGGGTGGTGCTCGCCGCGGTGGCCTCCGAGCGGGCCAGGGCGAACGCCCGGCTGGAGATCTATCCGCAAGACCTGGACCCGGTGCGTGCGTTGCGCCTGGCGCAGGCCGGTGTCGTACCGCCGGTCAGCGGCACCCAACAGCGACGGGGGTTGACCCCGGCGCAGGTGACCGAGCGGGTCTATGCACGGTTTCCGGAGATCGACAGGCTGCCAGGTCATCCCAAGCTGGCCCGGCTGTTGCACGAGGCCGGGTTCGAGCTGCGCTGGGACAGCGAGGACGAGGTCTACGTTCCGCCGCCACCCCGGGCCGGCTCATCCTCGATGTCGATCATCCAGCGGCGGCCATCGACGCCATCGCCGACGAGTCGATGGATGGCGGAGTCACCCGAGCTGGCGGCGGCGATGCGCGCCGAGGAGCGATTGACGGGCACGACCAGTGCTGGCGGATTCCGGGTGTTGACCGTCCGGTTGTCGCGATACGCCCTGGCGCGGGAGGAGTTGGTCCGCCGGTTCGGTGCTCGACCAGTCGACGTGACGGGCCGGTTTCTGCGCCACCTGCGGGCCCTGGTTGATGCCCGTCCGAAGCCGACCTGGGAGACGGTGCTCAAGGCCGACCTGGCCGAGCCAGGCACCCGACCGGCCATCAAACTCGGCGAGTACGTCGAGGAGGCGTGGCGGCTCACCGCCCCCGAACTGCGGCAGGAGCTCCGCCGTGACGACGGTCCGGTGTTGCTGCACGACGCGGCGCTGCTCGCTCGCTACCGCGCGATGAGTCGGCTCGCCGAACTGGCGGACGCCGCCCGCAGTGGAGCCGGAGACCTGTGGCTGCTGTGCCCGATGGAGGATCCGGCGCTGCTCCCCAAACTGGACGAAGTCGTGGTGCCGGTCGGCGACAACGAGTGGATCGCCCTGCCCGACGCCTGGGTGGTCAACGCCCACCGCAGCGCTCTCACCGGCTCGCCCACCGCCTGATCCGGCTTGGATCGGTCTGCCCGGTCGACCAACCGATTGGCTACCAGCCCGGGTAACGGGACCACCAGTGCGGATCGGTTCCCGGGTTGCAGTCCGCCCCGGATGGGCTTTCGGCTTCCTGACGGAGAAGGTCGCGGGCCAGCGTGTCGGCCACCCAGACCAGTTCCACTCGGGACAGCCAGTCGACGGGCAGCGAGTCCGGCCCGAGCGCCGTGCCGAGCATTGCACCAGCCACCGTCGCGACGTGGCCCCCGGCGGCAGCCGAGGCAGCGAACCGCAGCGCGTCCCGGATGGTTTCCCGGCTCGGGAAGGACGCGGCGACGTACACCCCGCCGGCCAGGGCCGAGATCGCCTTCGCGTCGGGTGCCAGCCGGGCCAACTCTGCGGGTTGCCCCGGCGTGGAGCGGGCCGCGGCCAGCGCGGGAGCTAACGACCGTTCCGCCACCGTCGACCAGGGGCCGGCATCGCGGACCACTTGCTCAACGGTGACGTCGATTCGCTCGCCGGTAGCCAGTGAGTGGACGAGGGAGGCGCCGAGAGCAGCAGCCGCCGTAGCTTCGCCACGGTGGGTCAGGGCGGCGATTTCGGCAGCCAGTTTTCCTGGCGACTGCCACCAGCCGCAGAGCCCGGCCGGCAAACTCCGGGTCAGGCCGTGGGCTCCGATGCTCGTGCCGGTTGGCTGCTCAAGTGACCCCGCCTGCTGACGGCGTATTGCGGCGGCCGTGGCTGGGGCAGATCCGCGTGCCACACGACCGAAGGCGGATGACAGATTCCCTTGTGCATGCCACGCACATGTGCGCGGATCAGCCCTTCGACCGTGAAACAGGCGAGCTGACCGGCGCTGGTAGCGGGCAGTGGCCCGTCGGGCGGCACGTTGCCGCCGGTCCCGCCGATCGCGTCACCGAGCATGAGGCCAAGCAGACAACCCCGCGCCGCCGTCAACTGCTCCGTCGTCACCCTGGTCACTTCGATGAGCATAAGGACGAGTACGACAACGCGCAGGCCCGGAGGCAGCGCGACGGGCGGCTACCAGTGGCCGTCGTTGGGGCGACCGTCCGGGGCTGGCTGACACTGCCGCTCGTGCATGGCCTGCCAGTCGTGCAGGGCTCGCTTGAGCCGGTTGTTGTCCCGCAGGGCTAACGCCAGCTCCCGATGCAGGCAATCCAACTCGTCGGCGAGGCGGCGCTGGAAGGCGCGTACCTGCTCCGCGTCGACGCCACGTCGTCGGGGCGCGAACTCGTGAGAGCGCACCTCGTGCGGGGTCAGCCGGTCCGGCTGGCCAGACCCGTAGGGCTGACCACTGCGATACACCTGAGCCACCTCGGTCCTTTCCGGAACTCTTCGGGGCAGGGCTTATCGACTGCCTCTGGAAGGGCGGGCCGCCCACCTTGCCGAGGGGAGAGCGACCCGCCCGCCCCGCCGCCGCAGCCCGGATCAGCCGTACGACAGCGGGGTGGTCCGAGGGTCGGGACGGGCAGCCCATACCCGCCCCGACCAGGGGATGAGCCAATCTCGTTGCCACGCGAGGAGCGACTCGCGATCAACCATATATGCCTAAGTTGCAGAAGGCAACGCTCAGTTGTCTCCCATGCGCTTCTCGTGATCAAATTGGCTTGCCACGCGAGGAGTGCCATGCCACAGACACCTGACTACATCCGGATCGCCGAAGAGATCACCGCTGACGCACGCAGTGGGAAGATCGCGTCGGGCGAGAAGTTGCCGTCGATTGCCGAGTTGGCCGACCGGTTCGCGGTCAGCTCATCGACCATTCAGATGGTCTACGTGCGGCTGGAGGCGTTGCGGGTGATCCGGCGGCACCAGGGCAAGGGCATCTTCATCACCGACCAGCGGACGTGGATGCGCGAGCCTTGAGTCTGATCTGACGCGGTTCGTCGGGAAGGCGACAAAAAGGCGCACGGGGTAGCTGTCTTCGCGCAGAGCGTGTAAACCAGAGGCTTCAGTGCGATGCTAATGGCGACCGCAGGAGGGAGGCACGAGGTGATCGACAAGGTGCACGATGCCCTGCTCACTCCTGCCGACGCTGCCCGTTACCTGCGCATCCCCGATCGGACGATGCATAAGTGGCTGGCGGAGAAGGCTGCTGGTGCCCCACTGGTGCACAGCATGCCGTCGGTCAAGCGAGGCTGGCCGTCCATGCCGTTCGTTGCTGTCATCGAGGCGTATGTTTTGCGTTCGCTTCGCGACCTGGGGCTCAGTAAGAGGAAGATCCGCGCCGCAGCTGGGGAGATCCGTAAGAGATTCGGCAACCCGTACGGGCTGGCTGACCGACGGATCGCCACTGACGGTATAGACATCTTCGTCTACTACGTGGAGAGCGACGAGCTGGCCCGTGTGGGCGACCAGCAGATGCCGATCCGAGAAGTGATCGCCGACTACCTCAACTACATCGCCTGGGATACGTCCGACGAGTACCCCGTGAGCCTGCGGCTTCGTTACTATCCCGATGAGGCTGAGGTGATCATCGATCCAAGGTTCGGATGGGGGGCTCCCGTCATCGCACGCACCAAGGTCCCGGTCGACGCGGTAGTGGGGATGTGGCGTGCTGGTGAGTCCTCTGATGTCGTTGCAGACGAGTACGGGCTGACCGTTGACGAGGTTGAAACGGTCGTCCGAGTCGCAGCCTGAGTTCTTCGTAGATCGGTGCCTTGGTAAAAGCGCGCCACGTCGGCTGATCGAGGCTGGCTGGAAGATCCATCTGGTTGCTGATCTCTTCCCTGATGATGGCCAGTTCGTCAGCGATCCAGAGTGGGTAGAGCACGGGCTGAGTCAGGGCTGGACCTTGCTTACCCAGGACAAGCGGATTCGCACTCAGCCATTGCTCCTCTCCGCGGTGAGAGCAGCCGACCTGACGATCCATTGCCTGAGCAGCGCCGAGCTGCTGACGACTGATCGGGTGAAGCGGTTCGAGCAGCATCGCGAGGAAATTTGGCGCTACGCGGTGTCGGGCGCTGCTGGTTTCTACGTCGTCTATGAGGACCGGGTTGTCCGACGCTGGCCCTGACATGCCGAGCCAACTGGTCGATGATGATCCATTGGAGGCGGGCTAGGCTCTCTTAGTGATCGACAGGAAGCAACTTCTGACCGACCTGCAACGCCAAGTTAAGCTCCTGGAAAAAGACCTGCGTGAGCAGGTTGAGTCGGTCGAGGAGGTGCGCCTCCGACTACGTGGCGAGTACGACCACGCCTTCGAGGTGAAACGTACCGCCGCCACCTGGGCATCATGGCGGGACGAGCGAGTAACCCAGGCCGCCGTGGCATGGGTGCTCGGCACAGTGTTCGTACGCTTTTGCGAGGACAACGAACTGCTGGGCGACCCCTACCTAGCCGGCCCGGGGGATCGGCTGGTGCTCGCCGAGGAGGCCGGGGCACAGTTCTTCCGTGAGCAGCCAGGCGAGACGCTTCGAGGCTGGCTGTTGCAGGGCTTCGAGGCGATCGCCGCCACTCAGGCCTGCAAATCGCTGTTCGACAAGCGGCACAACCCGCTCTTCCAGATTCCCGTCTCACACGACGCGGCCAAGGAGCTGATTGGCTTCTGGCGGCGGCGTGGCGAGGGCGGCGACCTGGTGCACGACTTCACCGACCCAGAGTGGGACACCCGCTTTCTCGGTGACCTCTATCAGGACCTCTCCGAGGCAGCCCGGAAGACGTACGCCCTGCTTCAGACGCCAGAGTTCGTGGAGGAGTTCATTCTCGATCTCACGCTGACACCGGCGATCGACGAGTTCGGTCATGATGTGGTGAAAATGATCGACCCGACCTGCGGGTCGGGCCACTTCGTGCTCGGCGCGTTCCACCGGCTGTTGAAGGAGTGGGAGAAGAACGCCCCCAACCGCGACACGCACGAGCGCGTACGCCTCGCGCTGGACGCTGTGCACGGCGTCGACATCAACCCGTTTGCAGTTGCCATCGCCCGCTTTCGTCTTCTGATCGCCGCACTGCGAGCCTGCCAGTTCAAGAGCCTCGCCGACACGGCCGGGCGTATCTTCCCCCTGCACCTTGCCATCGGTGACGCGCTGATCAAATCTCGGCAAGACACAATCCCAGGGACTGATTCAAGCGGCAACCCGCTGGTGGAGTTTGCCTATGCCACCGAGGATCTGAAGGACCATCCCGGCATCCTCAGCGTTGGCCAGTATCACGTTGTCGTTGGTAACCCGCCCTACATCACGGTGAAGGATAAGGGCCTCAACGACGCCTACCGTGACATGTACGACACCTGCTCCGGTAAGTATGCCCTGTCCGTGCCGTTTGCTCAGCGACTTTTCGATCTTGGTAAGACTGCGGGCCCCGACGGTAAGGGATCTGGTTACGTCGGTCAGATTACCGCCAACTCGTTTATGAAGCGCGAGTTTGGTAAGAAGATGATCGAGACGCTGTTTGCCTTTCGGGTCAACCTGACTTATGTCATCGACACGTCAGGTGCATACATCCCCGGCCACGGCACTCCGACAGTGATCATGATCGGGCGCAATACGAACTTAAAGCGAGCGGGGACGATCCGCACCGTTATGGGGATCCGCGGCGAGCCGAACGCGCCAGTGGACCCAAGCCAGGGCCACGTCTGGAAGGCTGTCGTAGAGCAGGTTCACCGTCCTGGCCTGGAAAGCCAGTGGGTCAGCTCTGCGGATACCCCACGCGCGGAACTCTCGATGCATCCCTGGAGCCTCAGCGGGGGTGGGGCGAGGCAACTCATGGTGGCCCTAGAGCGGCGGGAGCGCTCGCCGCTACGGCATCGCATTGGCGGCGCGATCGGCTTTGCGAGCTTCCCGGGGCAGGATGATGCCTTTATAGCGCCACCGGCCTGGTTCCGCCGTATCAGAATAGCGGACCCACTATTTAGGCCGTTGGTTATTGGCGAGGTGGTTCGTGATTGGGATGGTTTTACGGCAGATCACGCCTTGGTGCCCTATGGTAACGACCGGAAGCTTGTACCCTTCGATATTGATACATCATGGGGGAGGCATCTATGGTCTCTGCGTCGAGTTCTCAGTTCCACTACAGGATTTGACGGTGAGACCCGTGCTGACCTAGATGGGCCGTGGTGGGCGTGGTATCGCTGGGTGGCTGGGCGGTATCAGATGTTGTTGTCGATTGTTTTTGGGGAGGTGGCTACTCATAACCACTTCGTGCTGGATCGGGGTGGGAACGTCTTTAAGCAGACGGCACCCGTGATCAAACTTCCCGAGGGTGCCTTGGAGGACGATCATCTAAAGTTGCTTGGTGTTCTTAACAGTTCCACCGCCTGTTTCTGGCTCAAGCAGGTATGTCAGGATAAACCAAGCAATGGCGTCAAGCGAGGGCTTGAGTCGGAAAAATTTACGGTTCGGCATCAATATAACGGGACCAACGTCGAGAAGTTTCCGCTGCCGAAGGCGTACCCGCTTGAATTGAGCCGGGAGATCGACGGGCTGACGCAGCGGCTTGGGACGGTGACCCCGGCGGCGGTCGCAGGGTCTGGGGTGCCGACGCGCGAGCGGCTGGATGCCGCCTCCTACGAGTGGCACTGCGTGCGTGGGGCGATGATCTCGTTGCAGGAGGAGTTGGACTGGCAGGTCTACTCCCTTTACGGGCTACTGGATGAGGATTTGATCGCGTCGGAGAGCATCCGGCCGCCGATGCTGTCGCTCGGGCAGCGGGCGTTTGAGATCGTGCTCGCCCGGAAGATGGCGGCCGGTGAGGTGGAGACCCAGTGGTTCGCCCGGCACGGGTCGACACCGATCACCGAGCTGCCGGCGCACTGGTCCGACGAATACCGGGCCATCGTGGAGCGGCGGATCGCGGTCATCGAAGACAACCGCAACATCGGGCTGATCGAGCGGCCCGAGTGCAAGCGGCGGTGGGCCACCGAGGGCTGGGACGCGATGCAGGCCAAGGCGCTGCGTGACTGGCTGTTGGACCGCTGCGAGGCGCGCGAGCTGTGGTATCACCACGTCGACGGGCTGGAGCAGCCGCGTCCGCTGACCACCGGCCAGCTTGCCGACGAGCTACGCCGTGACCCCGATGTCCTCACCGTCGCAAACCTCTACGCCCCCGGCCAGGACCTGGGCAAGGTGATCGCTGATCTGGTCGCTGACGAGCATGTGCCGCATTTGGCCGCTCTGCGCTACAAGGATTCCGGGCTGGCCAAGCGGGCCGACTGGGAGCACGTGTGGGACCTGCAGCGCCAGGAGGACGCGCTGCCCGACGAGGCCGCGAAGCGGGAGTTCCGCAAGAACATTCCGGTACCGCCGAAGTACGCCTCGGCGGACTTTCTGAAGGCTAGCTACTGGCGGCATCGGGGCAAGTTGGACGTACCCAAGGAGCGGTTCCTCTCCTATCCCGGTGCCAGCCGGGACGGCGATCCGTCGCTGTTGATCGGTTGGGCCGGCTGGGACCACCGCGACCAGGCGCAGGCGCTGGCCACCCTGATCGTGGCCCGCGAGCAGGAGGACGGCTGGGACGCCGCCCGGCTGTTGCCGCTGGTCGCGGGGTTGCGCGAGATCCTGCCCTGGGTACGCCAATGGCACGGCGACTTCGACCCGGCCTGGGGGGAGTCACCAGCCGACATCTATGCCGGCTTCCTGGCCGAGACTACGAACCGGCTACAGCTCACGGACGAGGCGCTGTTGTCATGGCGGTCCGCCAAGGCGACGCGCGGCCGAAAAGCCAAGGCGTAGCGATGGTCACGCCCTAGATCATCCGCGCGCTGAGTTCCTTGCTTCAGAGACGCGAACTGGAGGCGAGCACCGATGACCGCAAGCATGCCCGCCAGCTGGCAGATCAGCGAGACGCTTTCGGCGTGTGGGCCGTGGCAGCGGTACCGCCTTCAGTCGATGGAGGCGTTCCGCTGTGGCCGTTGCGAGAGGAATAAGAAGTCCCGGCTGGTCAACATCCGCGATGGTGACTGGTCGGCGCCGATCTGCAACGGGTGTTACGGCAACCTCGTCGCCCGTGGGGAAGCGGAGCGCCCTGCCTCCACGAGTAGCGAGCCGCAGGTCGCCGAGCAAGATCGAAGGGAATCGCAGCCCCGCCCATCGGGAACAGGGGCAGTCCCTGCGCCAATGGCAGACACCAAGCCCGCCGGGATGGAGCAGTCGTCATCCGAGGCTGTGCCCCGGCCATCCCTGGCCGACGTGCGGGTCACTCCTGAGCGACTCCGCAGTGACATCGGCAGGCTGGCTGGTGTCCTAAGGGCTCGGGCTGAGGGGGTGACGCTGAGTCACGACGAGCGGGGGGCCATCAAGGCGCTTTCCGGTGAGAAGGTTATGGCCGCCGCGCTCCGATATGCGGAGCTTCTAGTGGACGGGGAGATACTGGCGGCCCGGCTCATCAGGGGCAACCGTCAGAAGCAGCACAGGTTGACGGGGCTCAAAAACAAGCTTGCTGCGCAGCGCAACATTGTCATGCGCAAGCTGCACACTCAGCATGAGCAGGAACTGGCCGAGGCCCGGCGCCCGGGTCGAGCGCCCGACTATTTGGATGCGCTGGTGATGCGGCATGTGGGCGGGAAGCCGTTCCGAGATGCTTTGGCTGCGGTGCTGAAACGGCGTGGCCTAAGGCCGGACGGGATCGACGTGCCTGCTAGCCAACTCTGGGCTTGGCTTGCCAGCAGCGGAGTAGACCCGACGTGCGCCGAAGTGATCCTGTCAACCGAGGTACGCCGTCTCCGGCAGATGTCTGACGACCAGTTTTCCCAGGTGTTGCTTGACGATGCTCAGGGCACCGAGCCGAATGATTTCCTGGCGCATCACGCTGTCGTCGAGCGGTGGGCAGCGCATGCTGACAAGCTCGAGGAGCAGCTGCGGGAGGTTCGCGAGGAACGGGCCACCGAGCGGGCACATCAAGATCGCAACCGGCGGTTGGCAGCAGACGCAGAGGCGTACGCCCGTGCCGGTGCCAGGAACGTGATGGCATCCTTGATCGTGAAGGATCTGCTGACGCGGGTCGTGCGGACCCATCGGCAGATACCGGCGCAGGAGCTTCGGGCAACCTGTCTCGCGGAGGCGGCCAGCGAAGTCAGCCGGTCTGATCCGGCGCTCGGCCAGCTTGTTGCCGATGCGTGTCACAAACACCGTACGCGCTGTCCCAAGGTCAACAATCCACATCCGTGCCGCGACTGCGCGGGCCAAGTCGCGTCCCTCGTCAAAGCACAGCGGCCCGAGCAGACAGGCGGACAGCCGGCACCCCCGGCAAGTGTCGGCAGCTGCCAGGGGGATGGGTTTGTGTGCTCGGATGTGATTCGGCACCCCAGCCACAAGGCGGACGTAGTTGCGGTGGTAGCGGTGCACTCGGAGTCGGACTCGGGCCTGTTCGGGTTCGGGTGGATCACCGAGGATGGTGAGCTTGGTACGGGGAGTGATCGGTCCGCGGGCCCGCACGACAGTTCCGTGCAGGCCTTGTGTCGGACGGCCCTGGAGTTTGCTGTCGGCGGAACAAGGGTTCACATCATTTGCCGGGATGCGAAGGCGACAGCGGTCGTCCAACATGCCCTCCGTTCGGGCATGGTGCCGGCAGACCTTGGCTTTACCGTGTCGGAACAGAGCCGGGCGCTACTGGTTGATCTGGCCGGACGCTGGTGGTCGATTTCGGTATCTGCGGATCCCTGCGCACAGCCACACTCTGGAGCGTTCGCTGCTGAACAACTCGCAGCGCTGGCGTGGCGAGCTAGACACGGCGTCGTGTCCAGCTCAGAGGCGAAAGCAGAGGTCGACCGGATTCTGCTCGACTGCAGTCGCGAGATGGGACATCGACTCACCGGGCCGACTGAGGAGGACGACCATGCCTGGTGGCTTAGCAACGTTGGTGGTAGCGGTGACCTGGTATGGCAGGTGGCTCTATACCGGATGCACCTAGACGGCGGATGGTGCGGTCTGCCTGACGGCCTGTCGACGGGGGTCAAGGACGGGCTCCGGCTCCAACTCCGCATAGAGCACAAGGACCGCCAGCCAGGCCCGGCTGCCTCCACTCACGATGTGACGCTCCGAGGCCGTGGTGGTCAGTGGGAACTCGACGGCATCCGCTGGCCGAAGACGTTACTACCTGGCACCCTGGTCACCTTCAAATGGCGGGCCGGCACCTCACTGGTTACGGCTCGCACGGCCCTGCTGCCCGAACCTGAACTGGTGGACGGCTTTGAGTTCCTGCACCGGTACGACGCCCAGGTCGTCACCCGGGAGGTCGCTCCCGGCTCTGACCAGGATCGGGATGTCCCGGACCTCTCCGACACGAGCTGGGTTATGCGTACGCTCCGCAAACTTGGCTACTTGAGCGTCGATGGCACCGCCACGCTCGCCGAGGATGCCCTGAAACGGAACTGTCTGGAGTTGGGCCTTCCGAGTCGTCGCCTGGGCCGTATCGGTGCCGCCGTCGATCAGCTTCTCCGTTCGGGGCGTATCCAGCGGGTGGAGGGAAGCCTGGACCAGGACGGACGTCCCTGGTACCCGCCTCGTCCGGGCCAGGTGCGAAGCGATCTGCTCCGCTGGGTGCCTCAGGTCGAGGCCCTTGACCCTTCCGTACGCCGGGAGATTCACGAAGCGCTGAGTGCCCGCCGTCGTGGGCACTGGGTGACGGGGTTTGTCCGTCGGCTGCCTCCCGGAGCCCAAGCCTCGGCTGAACAGGTCGATCTGCATCGAGAAGCGGTATACACGGCAGAGGTCGTTGACCGGGCGCTGCCGGAAGGGTTCACCTACGTCCGACGGCACCAGCGGAGCCGTAACCGGCGCGGCCACTGACATAGGCTCTGACGACGGTCGTCTGACAGCGCGAGGCGTCAACGTTGGTAAGTTCAGCACTTGAAGCGTCTACCTGCTCCGGACTAAGGCGTGTTTCATAAGCTGGTCAGAGCCACTCGGTGATGATGGTGATGGTCAGGACGGCTTGGAAGCGGACCGCCAGCTTGTCGTATCGAGT
>NZ_JBSFTE010000019.1:0-127155 GCF_053590565.1 Micromonospora sp. NPDC003197
ACGGGGGAACCTCCGTTCGGGGCAGCAGGCCGTGAAGCAGGAAACCCGGCGGGCGACCGCCGGAATCCCCGCCCTTTAGGGCAGGGAGATGTCAATGGGTGCCACTGACCAGGACGAAGAGCACTACGACCCAGACGGCGGCGAGAGTGAAGCCCAGCGGGGCGGCATAGCGGTTCATCGGCGTTCTCCGGCGGCGACTCGGACGGCCCGGACGGCTGGACAGGAACCAGCGGGGGCCTCATGAGGACAGGACGCGCACACGACGTCGTAACCGGGCCATTCCGCCGCCAGCCGGGAGCAGGCCGGTGCGGACGCACAACACGACGGCCCCGGCAGGACCGGGGCGGCGGGAGTGCGATGGGCGAGCGGGGACCGCTCGGATCATCCGCTGAGTCGTTACTCAGCGGGACCGACGATCGGCCCGGCCACGACTCGGGGGATCGCTATTTCGCACAGCGATCACCTCCACAGTTCGGCCGGGTCCGGAACGCGAGTCATCGTACACCCGGCGGGCGAGTGCTCCGCGCGACCGGTGCAGTCGGTCGCTGCCCTCACCGACACGCCGCTCCCGGCGCGGCGGTCACCGGCGTCCCGGTGCCGCCCGGAACTTCCGGCGTGAGGGGCGTTGGGGCCGGTCGGGCGTTACCGAGCGCCACTCCGCACCCGGGCCTGCCGTCCCGGTGCACGGTGCGCGACACCGCCCAGTCCCCGGTCGAAGTCGGCGAGGGTGGTGGCCACCCCCGGCACCAGCACCACGATCCGGTCCGCGCCGGTTAGGTCACCGAGCACCTCGACCGCCGTACCGCTGCCGCGCGGATCGAAGGCCAGGAAGTTCCGGCCCTGTTCCGCCCATCCGGCGTACGGCTCTCCGGCGTCGCGCAACGCCGCCGCCACCTGGGAATACGCGGCCCCGAACCGGGCCACCGTCGGCATAGGCGTGGCCGTCGGGGTGGCCGGTGGCACGAGCAGGCCCAGCCCGAGCAGCGCCAGTGCCAGGCCGTGCGCGGGTATCCGTCGGTCCATTCCGGACCCCCTTCCGATCGCTTGAGACCGGAAGCGTGCGGGGTCGTCATGATCTGCGGCGTCACCCCACGGAGTTGTCTGTGGGGTGCTACCGGGGAGTTATTCGCCTGCGGCGACCAGACCCGACTCGTAGGCGACGACCACCGCCTGGGCCCGATCACGCAGGCCCAGCTTGCCGAGCACCCGACCCACGTGGGTCTTGACGGTCTGCTCGGCGACCACCAGTTCGGCCGCGATCTCGCCGTTGGACCGGCCCCGGGCGATCAGCCGAAGCACCTCGGTCTCCCGGGCGGTGAGCGCGGCCAGCGAGGTGGGCCGAGGGCGGTCCCGGCCGGGACGGGCAGCGAACTCGGCGATCAACCGTCGGGTCACCGCCGGGGCGAGCAGCGCGTCACCGGCGGCGACCACCCGTACCGCGTGGACGAGTTCGGCGGCTGGGGCGTCCTTGAGCAGGAAGCCGCTGGCCCCGGCCCGTAACGCCTCGTAGACGTAGTCGTCCAGGTCGAACGTGGTCAGGATGAGCACCCGGGGACGGGTCGGCTCCGGCCGGTTGCCGATCAGCTGCCGGGTGGCGGCCAGCCCGTCGAGCACCGGCATCCGGACGTCCATCAGTACGACGTCGGGATCCAGTTGGCGAGCGGCGTCGACCGCCTCCTGCCCGTTGGCCGCATCGCCGACGACCAGTAGATCCGGTTGGGCGGCCAGTAACGCGCCGAAGCCCTGCCGCACCATCGCCTGGTCGTCGGCGATCAACACCCGAATCATCGGTCCCCGTCCTTTCCGTCGTACGGCAGTTCGGCCTCGATGGTGAATCCGCCGCCGGCCGGTGCGGCGGTGAACGTACCGCCCAGGAGGCGGGCCCGTTCCCGCATCCCGGTCAGCCCGTGCCCGGCACCCCGGGTCGGGGTGCCGGTCGGCACGCCGGTGTCGTCGTTGTCGACCCGTACGCTGATCATTTTCTGGTCCGGGCGGATGACCACCCGGACCGCCGCGCCCGGGGCGTGCCGGGCCGCGTTGGCCAGGGCCTCCTGCACGATCCGGTACGCGGCCAGCCCCACCGCCTCCGGTGGCCCGGCCTGCTCCGCCGGAAGCGGGGATTCGTCGAGGGTGACGACCATGCCGGCCCGACGGGCGGCCCCAACCAGTTCGGCGATGTCGGCCAGTCCCGGCTGGGGCGCGGTCTCCGGGCTGGCCGACTCGCTGCGTAACACGCCGAGCAGTCGGCGCATGTCGGCCAGCGCCTGCCGGGCCGACCCGGCGATCGCGGTGAACTCGGCGCGGGCCGGCTCCGGCAGCGAGCCCAGTCGGTACGGTGCGGTCTCCGCCTGCACTGCGATCATCGACATGTGGTGGGCCACCACGTCGTGCATCTCCCGGGCGATCCGGGTACGTTCCTCCAGCACCGCCCGGCGCGCCTGCTCCAGTTCGCTGCGCTCGGACTGCTCGACGAGGGCCCGTTGGCTCTGCCGACGACGACGGATCTGGTCGCCGAGCAGCAGTACGACCGCGAAGAGCACGATGACGCCGTAGCCGTTGGCCGGGGTCTCGGCGAACAGGAAGACCGGGATCAGGGTCAGCAGCGCGGCCCAGGTGGCGACCCCGGTGTCGGCGCGGACGGCCAGGACACCGAAGACGAACAGGGTGCCGATGACCTGCATCGGATGCCACGGCCAGGCTTCCCTCGGCGAGAAGTCGACGACCCCCAGGTAGAGCAGCGGGTAGCAGATTCGCCAGGCGAGCAGTGGGCGGCGCAGTGCGATCGCTATCGGCAACGTGCTGCCGATGGCGAGCAGGATGGCTGGCAGCCCTGGCAGGTTCCGTTCGTCCTGCAGATACTGCACGGCGGCGACGGTCAACCCGATCAGGAGCAGCAGACCGGCCTGGACGAAGGTCATCCGCCAGCGGGGCCACCAGCGGGGCCACCAGCGGGGGCGCCGGCCACCGGTCGGCGGGTAGTCCGGGCCGGCGATGAGGCGGCGCAAGGCCTGCAGCCCGCCCGAAGGCGAAGTGTTCTTCACTTTCTGCAGGCTACGTCGGATTGCCCGCCCGCTCGTACTCCCGAAGTGCCATTCCGCGTGTCATACCCCGGTACGACCTGGCCCGGGTTACTACTTACCTGCCGGTAGCGCCTAGTCTCCATCGCGCACCGTCCGATCGTGAGAGAAGAGGGACACCGTGGCCCGTACCGTGTTGGTGACCGGCGGTAACCGGGGTATCGGCCTGGCCATCGCCCAGGCCTTCGCCAAGCAGGGAGACCGGGTGGCGGTGACCCACCGGGGCAGCGACGTGCCGGCCGACCTGTTCGGCGTACGGTGCGACATCACCGACTCGGCGCAGGTCGACGAGGCCTTCTCGGCGGTCGAGGCGGAGTTGGGCCCGGTCGAGGTGCTGGTCGCCAATGCCGGCATCACCGATGACACGCTGCTGCTGCGGATGTCCGAGGAACAGTTCACCCGGGTGATCGACACCAACCTGACCGGCGCCTTCCGGGTGGCCAAGCGGGCCAGCGCCAAGATGCTGCGCGCCCGCTGGGGTCGGATGATCTTCATCTCCTCGGTGATCGGCCTGTACGGCGGCCCGGGCCAGGTCAACTACGCGGCGAGCAAGGCCGGCCTGGTCGGCGTCGCCCGCTCGATCACCCGTGAGCTGGGCAGCCGCAACATCACCGCCAACGTGGTCGCGCCCGGCTTCATCGACACCGACATGACCGCGGCCCTCTCCGAGGATCGGCAGACGGAAATCCGAAAGGCGATCCCGGCCGGCCGGATGGCCACCCCCGAAGAGGTCGCCGGGCCGGTCCTCTGGCTGGCCAGCGACGCCGCCAGCTACATCTCCGGCGCGGTGATCCCGGTCGACGGCGGCCTCGGCATGGGGCACTGACCCCGGATCTGGCGTCCTCCGTGGCGGTGCTGCGGTCACCGGCACGGATCACTGACAACGAACAACGGAGGATCTGTACGTGTCTGGACTGCTGGCCGGAAAACGGCTGCTTGTCACCGGTGTCATCACCGACCAGTCGATCGCCTTCTCCGTGGCGAAGCTCGCCCAGGAGAACGGTGCCACCGTCGTGCTCACCGGCTTCGGCCGGATGTCATTGGTTGAGCGGATCGCCAAGCGGCTGCCCGAGCCGGCCCCGGTGATCGAGCTGGACGTGAGCAACACCGAGCACCTGGCCAGCTTGGCTGACCGGGTACGGGAGCACGTCGACGGGCTCGACGGGGTGGTGCACTCGATCGGGTTCGCCCCACCGAGTTGCCTGGGCGGCGGCTTCCTCGACGCACCATGGGAGGACGTGGCCACGGCGGTGCACGTCTCGACGTACTCGTACAAGTCGTTGGCCATGGCGGCGCTGCCGCTGATGGGACCGGGTAGCTCGGTGGTGGGGCTCACCCTCGACGCGACCAAGGCGTGGCCGGTCTACGACTGGATGGGCGTGGCCAAGGCCGGGCTGGAGTCCGCCTCCCGCTACCTGGCGCTGCACCTGGGACCGAAGGGCATCCGCAGCAACCTGGTGTCGGCCGGTCCGCTGCGCACCATGGCGGCCAAGTCGATTCCCGGGTTCGAGCAGTTCGAGAACGCCTGGACCGAGCGCGCCCCGTTGGGCTGGAGCCTTACCAACCAGGAGCCGGCTGCCCGGGCCTGCCTGGCGCTGCTGTCCGACTGGTTCCCGGCCACCACCGGCGAGATCGTCCACGTCGACGGCGGCTACCACGCCGTGGGCGCCTGACCGACCCGTACCCACCTGCTTTGCCCCGCCGTACCGACCCGCACCGCTTTGCGGTTAGGAAGGGCCCCTTCTACAACAGAAAGCGATAAGAAGGGGCCCTTCCTTCACCCGAGACGTGGGGACGGCAAGATGGGGGCATGGAGTACGACGCGCTTGTCCTGGTCTCCTTCGGCGGTCCGGAACGACCAGACGACGTGCTGCCGTTTCTGGCCAACGTGACCCGGGGGCGGGGGATACCCCCGGAACGGCTGGCCCAGGTGGCCGAGCACTACCAGCAGTTCGGCGGGGTGTCGCCGATCAACCAGCAGTGCCGTGACCTGATTGCCGCGATCGAGGCGGACTTCGCCGCCAACGGGCTTGACCTGCCCATCTACTGGGGCAACCGGAACTGGCACCCGATGCTGGCCGACACCGTCGCCCAGATGCGCGACGACGGGGTACGCCGTGCCCTGGCCTTCGTGACCAGCGCCTACGGCGGCTACTCGTCCTGCCGGCAGTACCAGGAGGACATCGCCGCGGCCCGGGCCGCGGTCGGACCGGACGCCCCGGTGATCGACAAGCTTCGGCAGTTCTGGGACCACCCGGGTTTCGTGGAGCCGCACGCCGACGCGGTACGGGCCGCGTTGGGCACGCTCGACCCGGCCCGCCGCGACAGCACCCGGCTGGTGTTCACGGCGCACTCCGTACCGGTGACGATGGCGGCGGCCTCCGGCCCGGAGGGCGGCCGGTACGAGGCCCAGCTGCATGAGGTCGCCCGCCTGGTGGCCGGGATCGCCGCGCCCGACCTGCCGTACGACCTGGTGTGGCAGAGCCGATCCGGACCACCGCACGTGCCGTGGCTGGAACCGGACGTCAACGACCATTTGGCGGTGCTCGCCGCCGACGGGGTCACCTCGGTGGTGATCAGCCCGATCGGGTTCGTCTCCGACCACCTGGAAGTGGTGTGGGACCTGGACACGGAGGCGGCGGCCAGCGCGCAACGGCTCGGGTTGGACTTCGTCCGGGCGGCCACCCCGGGCATCGATCCGCGCTTCGTGTCGATGGTCCGGGAACTGGTCCTCGAACGGTTCGACACCGCCGACCCGACGGGGGAGTTGGCCCCGACCGAGGGAGCGACCCCGCCGGTGGATCTGCCGCTGCGTCGCCGGCTCGGTACGTTGCCGGTCTGGGATACCTGCCCGGCCGGATGCTGCCAGCCGACCCGGCGGCCCTGACCCATGACCGAGCAGAGTGCCGAGGTGGGCGGCCGGAGCGTCATCGGCGGGAACGAGCGTAAGCCGGTGGAGAGCTGGCTGACCGACATGGACGGCGTACTGGTGCACGAGGGGCAGCCGGTGCCGGGCGCGCCCGAGTTCATCAACCGGCTACGCGCATCGGGCAAGCCGTTCCTGGTGCTGACCAACAACTCGATCTACACCCCGCGGGACCTTCAGGCCCGGCTGACCCGGATGGGCTTCGACGTGCCGGAGCACGCGATCTGGACCTCCGCGCTGGCCACCGCACAGTTCCTCGCCGACCAGCGGCCGGGTGGCACCGCGTACGTGATCGGGGAGGCCGGGCTGACCACGGCGCTGCACTCGGTTGGCTACGTGCTCAGCGACTACGAGCCGGACTACGTGGTGTTGGGCGAGACCCGGACCTACAGCTTTGAAGCGATCACCAAGGCGGTCCGGCTGATCGCCGGCGGGGCCCGGTTCATCTGCACCAATCCCGACGTGACCGGTCCATCCAACGAGGGGCTGCTGCCGGCGGCCGGCTCGGTGGCCGCGATGATCTCGAAGGCGACCGGGGTCGCCCCGTACTTCGTGGGCAAGCCGAACCCGATGATGATGCGGTCGGCGTTGAATACGATCGACGTGCACTCCGAGACCGCTGCGATGATCGGTGACCGGATGGACACCGACATCCTCTGCGGGCTGGAGGCGGGCCTACAGACGATCCTGGTGCTCACCGGTATCGCCACTCGGGCGGAGGCAGAGCGTTACCCGTACCGTCCATCGCGGATCGTGGCCTCGGTGGCCGACCTGATCGACGAGGTCTGAACCGGGGATTCCTCGATACCACCGCGATGGCCGCAGATCGGACGGCAATATTGTCGGGGTGGCGATTCACCGCCCGAAGGGCGGCGGTGCCCGCCCGGCCCGCAGGTCCCGGCTACGTATCCTCGGCCCGGGTTTGCTGTCCGGCGCTGCGGACATCGACCCGACCACGGTGGCCACCCTGGTCGTCGTCGGGGCCAGCACGATGTACGGGTTGGTCTGGCTGACGTTGCTGCTGATGCCGGCGATGGCGGTGGTGCAGATCCTGGCCACCCGGGTCGGCGTACTGACCGGCCGGGATCTGCAACGGGCGGTCCGTGACGGTTACGGCCGGCGGGTAAGCCTGCTTCTGCTGGTCTCCGTCCTCGCGGTCAACGTTGTCACCGTCACCGCTGACATCACGGCGGGAGCGGCCGCCCTCGGCCTGCTGTCTGGCGTGCAGTCGCGTTGGCTGGTTCCGGCGTTCGCCGTCACCGTGGTGGTTCTGCTCGTGATCGGCAAGTATCCCCTTGTCGTACGGGTCCTTCGGTGGGTGATGCTCTGTCTGTTGGCGTACGGAGTCGCCGCTGTCCTTGCCCGCCCCGACTGGAGGGCGGTGGCCCTGGGCAGTCTGGTGCCGTCGGTCCCCTTCACCATCGCCCATCTCGGTGGCGCGTTGGCGATCATGGGTACCGCCCTGACCAGTTACATGTACGTGTGGCAGACCGTGGAACAGGTCGAGGAACCGAATGCGCGGGGATCGCTGCGGGTGTGTGAGTTTGGTGCGCTGGTCGGGGCGGCCTTCGCCTGCGTGATCTTCTGGTGCATCCTGGTCGCCAGTGGCGCCACCCTCGGTGTCCACCATCGACCGGTGGACACCGCCGAACAGGCCGCCCAGGCACTTCGTCCGCTAGCGGGGCCGTTGACCGAGGAACTGTTTGCGGTGGCACTGCTCGCGTCGGCGGTCATCGCCGCACCAGTGATCATGGCGGCTGGTGGATATGTCACTGCCTCCGCCTTCGACTGGCCACGCGGCCTGTCCCTCGCCCCCCGGCAGGCACCCGCGTTCTACGCCACGATCGTTGGACAGGCGATTGTCGGAACAGCCCTGGGGATGTCCGGCGTCAGCCCCATCCGACTCCTGTTTCTCGCCAGTCTCCTCGGTGGCATCGCCACCCCGATCGGGCTGTTTCTGCTCGTACTGACCGCAGGCAATCGGCACCTGGTCGGCGGCCGTCCCATCAGTCGTGGACTGCGAGCTGCCGGCTTGGCGATCGCCGTGGCCGTTACGTTGATCTCGTTGGCCTTCCTTGCCCAGCAGGTCCACCTGCTGCCCGGCTGATCCCCCGCTTCGGCGGACGCGCAGCCGGCTGCCCGATCCGTCTCAGCCGGTGAGCGGGGCGTTGCAGGCGGCAGCTAGTGCCTGCCGGCAGGCGGTGGTGAGCGGGCGCAGGGCGGCATCGCGTTGCTGCGCCTCGTAGTTGTTGACCGCGCCGCCGGGTGCGGCGTGTTCGGCGAGCGCCAGGACCTGGTCGAGCACACTGGCTCGGGCGAAGAGCCGACGGGCCCGAGGATCGAAGCCGGGCGGCAGGTCGGTGCCGCTGTCTGGTCGGCGTAGCGCGGCCAGGGCCCCGGCCAACTCGGGTCGCCATTGGGCCACGTCGAGGCGGGTCAGTGCCGCTGTCGCCTCCGCGAGCGCGACGGCGAGCGCGGCCTCGGCTTCGGCCG
The DNA here is from genome assembly GCF_053590565.1 of Micromonospora sp. NPDC003197. NCBI lineage: Bacteria > Bacillati > Actinomycetota > Actinomycetes > Micromonosporales > Micromonosporaceae > Micromonospora > Micromonospora sp. NPDC003197. The sequence continues at coordinate 8,497 of NZ_JBSFTE010000019.1, forward strand.
CGCCCGGTTGGTTGGCCGAGGCGGCAGGCGCGTTCTCCGGCAGCGGATAGACCCGCCACAGAACCGTCTCGAAGCTCACCCCTGACCCGGAGGTGTGGTTGCGTACCTCGGGTATGAGCCCCAGACCCCGGGCGACGACCGCCTCGCCGGCCTCCAGAGCCGCGCCCGCGAACGGACCAGGCCCGGGCAGGCCGCGTGGGTCACCAGGGGCGGGCAGCACCAGCCGGATCTCGTCGGGGCAGAGCTTCGACAGCGCGGGAAGCGCCTCCCGTAGCGGCACGTCGGTCCAGGTGCCCGGGGCGTCGGCGACGAGATGCTCCTCGTCACCGGCGACTTCGTCAGCGACCTCGTCGTACGGGACCAGCCCGGCGCGCCATGCGCGCACCCAGGCGACGAACCGGCTGGACCGGCGCGGAGCGAGGGTGGCCGCGCCCGTTGCGGGGGACATGCAGGCAAGGGTACGTCCTCACCCCGGCCCTGTCTCGGGTGCCGCGAGGGCAGTTCCCGCGTCTGGGCGTGGTGTCCTCCGGCGCGTCTCGTGTCGCCGCTGGTCCTCGTGTCCGTTAGCGTTTGCCGGATGGGGAGGCTGTACGGGGACGACGTACTCGCGGGTGATTGGCGGCGGCGTAAGGCGGTGCCGGAGGTCGCCGCCGAGCCGGATCTGGTCGTGGAGGACGCCGATTCGGGCTTCTGCGGCGCGGTGGTCGGCTTCGAGTCCGGTGCGGTGGTGCTGGAGGACCGGCACGGCCGACGGCGTAACTTTCCGCTGCTGCCGGCGGCGTTTCTGCTCGACGGAAAGCCGGTGACCCTGCGCCGCCCAGCACCCACCGCCGCCCCGGCCGCCCGGCGGCGTACGGCCTCCGGCTCGATCGCCGTAGATGGGGTACGCGCCCAGGTGGCGAAGGCGAGCCGGATCTGGGTCGAAGGTATCCACGACGCCGCGCTGGTGGAACGGATCTGGGGTGACGATCTGCGTATCGAGGGCGTGGTCGTGGAGCCGCTGGACGGTATCGACGCCCTCGCCGCACAGGTGCGTGACTTCGCCCCGGGGCCGCAGCGGCGGCTGGGTGTACTGGTCGACCACCTGATACCCGGTTCCAAGGAGAGCCGGATCGTGGCCTCGGTGACCTCTCCGTACGTGCTGGTCACCGGACATCCCTATGTCGACGTCTGGCAGGCGGTGAAGCCGGCCAAACTGGGCATCCGGGCCTGGCCGGTGGTGCCGCCGGGGCAGCCGTGGAAGGAGGGGGTCTGCGCGGCGCTCGGGGTGGCCGAGCCGGCGGACCTGTGGCGGATCATCCTCTCCCGGGTGGGGAGCTTCCACGATGTGGAGACTCCGCTTATCAACGCCGTCGAGCGGCTGATCGACTTCGTGACCGTCCCCACCCCATAGTTCACGTGTTAGGAAGGGCCCCTTCTACAACAGAAAACGATAAGAAGGGGCCCTTCCTAACAGCTAGGCGATGCGGTCAGGGTCGCGGGTGAAGATGAAGGTGGCGAGGTCCAGAATGTCGGGCCGACCAGCCGCGTCCCGACGTACGGCGAGGATCTCCCCGTTGTTGCTGCCGGATCGGCACCGCCAGCGGTCCGGACCCTCGAGGGTGAACCGCCACGAGGGGGCGCCGACTGGCCGTTGCGCGGTGAAGGTCAGTTCAGCGGACGTACCGTCCCAGGCGACTTCGTACTCGCGGCCCATCCACCACCAGCGGCCGGTCAGTTCCGCCACGTCGGCCGGGGGCGGGGCGTCGGCCGGTCGCCACGCTCGGATGGTCGGTGGCTCGGTGTCGAGCACGGTGGTCAGCAACTGCTCACCGAAGCCGGCGATGGAGCCGGCCCGCAGGCCGTACGCGTTGGCGAAGCCAACCACCCCGGTACGCGTCGGCCGGTGGACGGTCAGGACTGCCAGGTAGCCGGGCATCGAGCCGGTGTGCCCGGCGTACACCCGATCCCCGGAGCGGTAGAGCTCCAGCCCGAGCCCGTGCCCGGACCGCCACGAGTCCAGGTCGCTGATTACTACCGGCGCGCACATTTCGGTCAGTGTCTGCGGGTCGAGCAGGTCCGGGTTGGGGTCGGCGAGGAACGCCGCCCATTTGGCCAGGTCGGTGGTGGTGGACCAGAGTTGCCCCGCCGGGGCCATCGCACCGGTGTCGGTGCGCGGCTCCTCGCGCAACGTGCTGTGCCAGGGGTGCACCACGTAGCCCCGGGCGAACGGCTCCTCCGCCTGGTAGGTGGTGCGGTGCAGGCCCAGCGGGTCGAGCAGGCGCTCCCGTAGCAGCTGCCACCACGGCTTGCCGGTGATCCGTTCGAGCATTCCGCCGAGCAGCCCGTACGCCAGGTTGGAGTAGTGGTAGACCCGGTGCGGCGGATGGGCCAACTTGTCGGTGCTCAGCCCGGCGAGCAGCGTGTCCAGGTCCACCCCGGCGGAGCGTTCCCACCAGTCGCCCTCCGGCTCCCGCTGTAGGCCGCCGGCGTGGCCGAGCAGCTGGCGTAGCGTGACCCCGCCGATGGGGGTGCCGGGCAGGTGGCACTCCAACGGGTCGTCCAGCCCCAACCGGCCCTCGTCGCGCAGCTGCATGACGAGTACGGCGGTCATCGTCTTGCTGATCGAGCCGATCCGGTACTGCGTGTCCGGATTCGGGATGGGACATTCGCCGGCACCTGCGACGTGGACCAGGTCACCGTCCCGGACCACCCCGGCGACGAGTGACGGGGTACGCCCCGCCTCCTGTGCCTCGGCGACGAGGGTGTCGATCCGTCGGCGGGTTTCCGGTTGCAGTGTCACGTCTCGTGGCTCCTCGATGAGAAACAGGTCATTCAGTGGATCAACGCCGGTGTCGGATGATCTTAGGTGACGGCTGTTGGCACTGGGATTGTGATTTTCGAGGTTCGTGGTCACGTGCGCCGGCATGACAGGATCGACGTGTGGAGCCACTGTTGTGGATCGTATTGGGCGTCGTACTGGCAGTCGCGGAGATCTTCACGACGACGCTCTTCCTTCTCATGTTCGCGGTGGGAGCGTTCGCCGCAGCCGGGGCAGCGGCCCTGGGTGCACCGATCGGGGTGCAGGCGCTCGTCTTCGCCATGGTGTCGGCGCTGACCGTGCTGGTCGCCCGGCCGACCATCCAGCGTCATCGCCGTAAGGCGGTGGAGGCCGGCGAGGAGCCCTTCGGCGTTGAGGCGATCGAGGGTTCCTCCGCGCTCGTGTTGGAGCAGGTCGACGCGGACGCCGGCATGGTGAAGATCGATGGAGAGTTGTGGACCGCCCGGTCGTACGACGCCACCCAGGTGTTCGCACCGGGGGAGCGGGTCCGGGTGATTCAGGTCCGGGGCGCGACGGTGCTGGTCTGGCGGGACGATATTTCAGCCAGCTGATACGACAAACGTTTTAATCGCTGAGAATTTGCCTGGAAGGGGAGATATGGGGGACGGAATGGGCACGGTGATCGCGGTGCTGTTCGGTGCCGTGGCCCTGATAATGGTGATCACGCTGATTCGGGCGGTCCGGATCGTTCCGCAGCAGCGGCAGGACGTGGTCGAGCGGCTCGGAAAGTACAAGCGCACGCTCAACCCTGGCCTCAACCTGCTGGTGCCGTTCATCGACGCGGTCCGGACGAAGGTGGACATGCGGGAGCAGGTGGTCAGTTTCCCGCCGCAGCCCGTGATCACGTCGGACAACCTGGTCGTGTCGATCGACACGGTCCTCTACTTCAAGGTGGTCGACTCGGTACGCGCCACCTACGAGATCTCCAACTTCCTCCAGGCGATCGAGCAGCTCACCGTCACCACCCTGCGGAACGTGATCGGTTCGCTCGACTTGGAGCGGGCGCTGACCAGCCGGGAGGAGATCAACCGTCACCTCTCCGGGGTGCTCGACGAGACGACCGGACGCTGGGGCATCAAGGTGACCCGGGTGGAGATCAAGGCGATCGAGCCACCGCCGAGCATCCGCGACTCGATGGAGAAGCAGATGCGCGCCGAGCGGGACCGCCGGGCCGCGATCCTCAACGCCGAGGGGCACAAGCAGTCCCAGATCCTTTCCGCCGAGGGTGAGAAGCAGGCTGCGGTGCTGCGCGCCGACGGTGACCGGCAGGCCCGGATCCTCCAGGCGGAGGGGCAGGCCAAGGCGATCCGTACCGTCTTCGACGCGATCCACCAGGCGAACCCGAGCCAGAAGGTGCTGGCCTACCAATACCTCCAGGCCTTGCCGCAGATCGCCAACGGGCAGGCCAACAAGGTGTGGATCGTGCCGGCCGAGTTGACCAAGGCGCTGGAGGGGCTCGGCGGCGCGCTCGGCGGGCTGAGCCAGATGGCCGGGGACGCGCCATCGGCGCAGGCATCGTCGGATGCCAGCGCCGTCGAGCGGGAGGCAGCGGAGGCGGCGCGGGCCGCCGCCGAGGCCGCGCAGGAGGTCACCAACGAGGTACGCGCCGCAGAGGCGCAGGCCACCTCCGGATCCGGGCCAGCGGGGCTACCGGCGCCCGAGCCGGTGTCACCGGCCAACCTGATCGGTGAGACCGCGCCGGAGGGTCGCCCCGAACGGGCCTGAGGCCTCACCTTCGCGATTCCTATCGAGCGGCGGTTACCTGCGGAAAATGTGGGTGACCGCCGCTCGTTCACGTCCAGACCAGGACGAACCCGGCGGGACACCCGTGTTGGCCTGCCGGGACGGCATCGATGGGCGATCGCCGCGCCGAATATCGGGTAGTCGGAATTCGGCGGCGAAAAACGCGAAGGATCCACGGATTAACCGGCCGCCTGCCACGATCGTGGGAGGCGGGTCGTGACCAGCGGTCGGACACCCGAGCGGCGCGTGCCGCAGCACCGAAGCGTGTGGAGATGCCAACACCGGCGTAGAGGCACAGAGCGAGGTGACGGCGTGAAGCAGTCCAGAGGCACCCGATCGGCCGGATCGGCCTCGTCGTCGGCGGTGTCGCCGGATACGGCCGCCCGTCGTCGTACCGGCCTGGGGTTCGGGGTGCTGCCCTTCATCGTGGAGAAGCCACCGGTCGCCCCGGCCATCAACGCCACCTGGGCGTGGTCGCTGCGGCGTTTCGCCCGGGCCACGATCTGGCTCCTGCCGGGGTACGCCATCCTGTTCGGCGTGGTCGCGCTGGTCGGCGTCGACGGGGCCGGCCCGGCACCGTACGCCTCGGGCGACCGGCCGCTGTATCTGGTCGGCTGGATCGGCGCGCTCTGGCTCGGGTTCCTGGCGCTGATGTCGCTTACCAGCCTGTTGGCGGCGGCGCGCAGTCGGCGTACCGCCCTGACCGCCCTGCTGGTTGTCCTCTTCGGACTGTTGTTGATGTTGCCATTCGCCGCGATGCCGGAGCAGACCCCGGTCTACGGTGCCGATGCCCGCCTTCTGACGCTCGCCGGGGCCAGCGTCTACACCCTCGGCTGGCTGTTGGCCGGCTGGGCGGTCATCCGGTCGGGTGTGTTCAGCTACGCCGACGGGGCGTTGCTCATGCTGGCGGCGCCGATGATGGGCATCGTGGGCATGCTGGTGGGGGCCTTCCAGGCGTACGGTGCCCTGGTTGGTCTGGCGGCCGGCATCGGTATTGCCTGGCGTACCGGCCGTCTGGTGCCGGTGGGGCGGGCCAGTGGGGTGCACACCGAGCCGGACGCGGTTGCCGCCGCACACGTTCCGCCGCCGAACACCGCACCCGCCGGGTGATCCACCCGTTCCGCCTGGTGGAGCGCGGTTGCGTCTCCTCCCTACCCTCCGGGTATGGCCTATCAGCAGCCGCCCCCGCCGCCACCTGCCAGCAAGTCCGGTAACACCACGCGAATCGTGCTGATCGTCGTCGCGGTGGTGCTGGTGCTCTGCTGCCTGGGTGCCGGCCTCTTCGGATACGTGTTCTACCGGACTGTGCAGGATGCCACCGGTCCGGCCCGCGATGCGACGACGGGCTACCTGGACGATCTGCGGGAGCGCGACTACCCGGGGGCGTACGGGCGGTTGTGCACCCAGGTGCGTGCGGACATGACGGCGGAGGAGTTCGCCCGGAGGCAGTCGGCGCAGCCGACGATCACGAGCTACAAGATCGTCGGACTGAACGTGACCAACAACAACGGTCGGGTCACTGGAACCACTACCGTGCGGTTGACCCAGGAGCCTGGTGCCACCAGTACGCAGGTGTTTCCGCTGGTCAAGGAGGATGGTCAGTGGCGGATCTGCCAGTGAGCCCGGAGTTGTAGACCTTGCTGGCAGAAAAGGTTGTATCGCTCTTCCGACACCACTTGATGGCCGGTTACGGGTGTTCCCTTCGGCGCGCCTTCGTGGAAGCGTCCGACCGAGTGCCTTCCGCGTCCGGCTAGGACGACTCCGCAGCTCAGCCGGGCTTTACTGGGAGGTTCGCCAGTCGGCATGTCCGGTCCGGCTCGCCGTGCAATGCATGAAATCCCGGCCGGCGCAAGAGTAGGACGCGTGGAAATTTTTATCCGTCTTCAGTGGACGGTTCCGTAAGGAGTTGCCCCCGCCAGGCACAACGGTTGATGCCTGGTGCTGTCCCGCACCGCTTTCCTGATGGGGACCCAACGCCCAGTGGCGTTTCACAGGAGCGGTGAAGAGGGAGAGCATGGAGGCGTCGGCGCAACCCCCGTTCGTCGTGTGTGGGCCGATCGTGCGACGCGTCGACCCGGGCAGTGCCACGGTGTTCGTCGCGGTGCGTTCGGCCTGCACAGTTACCCTTACCGTCTTCGCGACGGGCCCCGGACCGGACTTCGCGCGGGGTGCCACGGTCGCCACCGCCAGCCGACCGGCGATACGACTGGGCGAGAACCTCTACGTGGTGGCGGTCCGGGCCGCCGAGGCGACGCTGACCCCGGGCACCCTCTACGGGTACGACCTGTCGTTCACCGGTAGCGCCGGAACCTGGTCCAGCCTGCTCAGCCCGGGCGCGGTTGCCGTCGACGAGGCGGCGGCCCGTACGGCACTCACCTACGTCGGTGACGCGCGGGCGTCCGGCGGGGCACCGGCCTATCCCAGCTTCGCCACCCCGCCGAGCGACCCGAACCAGTTGCGGATCTTTCACGGCTCGTGCCGCAAGCCGCACGGCGAGGGCACCGACGCACTGCCGATCCTGGACCCGATCATCGCGGCGGCCGGTGGCGACCCGGCACTGCGACCCCACCAGCTCGTGCTCGGTGGCGACCAGATCTATGCCGACGACGTCGCCGACGTGCTGCTGGCGATGATCCACGGGCACGACGCGATTCCCGCCCGGGAGGGCGTCCCCGCTGTCCCCGCCCGGCCCGGCATCGCCGACGCCCTCGGCATGCCGCCCGAGCAACTGGCCAATGGCTCTACCAGCCCGCCGGTGGACCGGCTCTTCACCCCCGGCAACCGCGCCCTCACCCTTGCCCGCGACGCCAAGTTCACCTCCACCGAGGCGGACAGCCATCTGATGTCGCTGCGCGAGTACGTCTGCATGTACCTGCTCACCTGGTCGGACCAGCTCTGGCCGACGACGTACCCGACGTTTGAGCAGGTCTTCCCCGCTGACACCCGGATCCTCGCCGACCCGCAGGGTCGCAAGCCGGGGGAGAGCGTCTACGACCTGATGCGCGCCGGTCGGGCGTACACCCCCAGCGCCCAACAGAAGAAGATCATCAAGCGGTACGTGCGCTGGCAGGAGCAGGCCATCCGGCTCAAGACCTTCCAACGTGGGCTCGGCGCGGTGCGCCGGCAACTGGCCAACGTGGCCACCTACATGATCGCCGACGACCACGAGGTCACCGACGACTGGAACATGACCAAGACCTGGGTCACCGACGCGGTGGTCAACTCGGAACTCGGCCGGCGCATCGTCCGCAACGCGATGTCCGCGTACGTGCTCTTCCAGGCCTGGGGCAACACCCCGGAGCAGTACGCCACCGAGGGCACCGCCGGCCAGTCCGGCCGGGAACTGCTCGCCGCCCTGCAGGGCTGGCTCAGCGCGCCCAACGCCGCCGACGACCAGAAGTTGCGGGACCGGCTGGGAATGCCGACCGAGATCACCAAGGCCGGCCGGATGGCCCGCCCAGCCGGCGCGGTCACCTACCACTTCACCGTCACCTGGCCGAAGTTCCAACTCGTCGCCCTCGACACCCGTACCTGGCGGGAGTTCTCCGCCCCACCGGAACGTCCGGACGCCCCACCGAACCCCGGTGGGCTGCTCTACTCCGACCAGCCGCTCAACGAGATGCTCACCGGCGGCGGGGTGCTCGACGACGAATCGGTGACCGTGGTCGCCCAACCCGTCGCGCTCTTCGGCATGCCGCTGCTGGAACAGGTGGCGCAGCCGCTGGCCAAGGGCTTCGCCGGCCGCTACGAGGCGGACAACGAGGACGCCTGGGTGACCAGCGACGCCGCGCTGCACAAGCTGATCGCCCGGTTGCTCTCCGCCGCCCCGGCCGGCGCGGACGGGGTACGCCGTCGCCGGGTGGTGATGCTCGGCGGCGACATCCACTTCGGCTCCGCCGAACGGATCCGCTACTCGGCGACCCTGCCGTACGCCTGCGGCCCGGACCCGGCCGCGCCCTTCGAGGGAGTCAACCGGACCGAGGGGGTGATCGCCGGCTTCGTCTCCAGCGCATTACACAACGAGGTGGACAAGACCCGCTGGCTGCACGACTTCGGCTACGTGCCGTTCCTGGACATCCTCGGCCGGATCGACCTGGTGGGCTGGGCGAACGAGACGAAGAAGGAGGAGGGCAAGCGGTTCCAGGCCGGGGTGCAGGTCACCGTCGGGGCCGACGCGGCGACCGGCTGGTGGACCTCCGGCCGGCCAGCGGTCAGTGACGTCGACGGGTTGAAGCTGCTCACCCGGGCACCGGAGTGGGCGCTCAACGTCCAGTTCGTCCACCACGACGAGGCCGACCCGCAGGTGCAGCGCGGCGGTACGCCGGAGACCGTCGTCGACCCGGCCGGGCTGCCCCGGAACGAGGCGTTGGCGCAGTACCTGGCCGCCGCCCGCAACCTTGACGGATATCTCGGCAAGTGGGGCAACGGCAAGGAGATCGTCGGCGTCAACAACCTCGGCGAGGTCACCTTCGAATGGCCGACCGGGGAGTGCAAGAAGGCCACCCAGCGGCTCTGGTGGCGGCTGCCGGACGAGGAGCGGGCCGCCGCGCTGACCACGTACACCGTGGACCTGTCGTACGGTTGCTCGCTGCTGGTCACCCCGCCCTACGGCGGGTACGTGCTCCGCTACGGCGACCGGGACGCCAGCGGTACGACCAAGGCCCGCTACGACGCTGTCGAGCGCCCGGCCAACCTGGTCACCGACACCTGGGTGGCGAAGCTTCAGGCCGACCTGGCCACGCTGGGTTTCACCACGGCCGGTGCCACCAGCGGCGAGTACGGCGTCCGGACGTACTGGGCGGTGCGCGAGTTCCAGACCTACGCCCGCGCCGAACGGGCCGCCCACGAACCGGAAGGGCGCACCGACACCCGCTACTCCGACCGGCTCGAACCGGTGGACGTGCCCGAGGCGGAACGCTATCTGGGGCCGATCAGCGGGGTGGCCGACCTGGCTACCCAGGTTGCCATCAAGCACTGGCTGACCAAGCGTTGGCGCTGCCCGGTGGTGGTCGAGTCGTGGCAGGTCGCCGGAGGAACCCCGCAGCGCCTGGCCGCCGCCAACGTCTGGGCGTCGGACGAGGTCGTCGCCGCCGACCAGCGGCTCTACTCCCGGGTGGTGACCGGCCGACCGGCCGACGCCGGACCCGCCCCGACCAGCCAGCCGGAACTGATCCCACTCGGCCGGTACGCCACCTGGCCCACCTCGGCCCAGTGGGCTGGTCCGGTCGGCGAGCCGGTATCCGAACTGCTGCCGGAGGCGCTGATCCCGCCGCTGCCGGAGCAGACCGTCGGCCCGTCCCTGGCCAAGCTCGCCACCGACCTGGCCAGCAGCGACACCACCGTCGCCGAACGGGCCGCCCGGCAGGTCTCCACCTTCAAGGTGCTGCGCGCGGTCGCCGAGAACACCCAGCCCGCCTCCGCCGGAGCGTACTTCGACACGATCGTCGCCAACGAGCCGACCATTCTGCGGATTGGCCCGTTCGGCTGGCGCGGGGACGGACCCCGCAACGCCCCGGTGAACCTGCCGCCCCGGCCCGACTGGCGCACCGATCCCGGGCAGTGGTGGGCCTACCTGGCCTATCTGCGCGGGGTCGACCGGGACGCGTACGACGCGTTGGGCGGCACGGCCGGCATCTCGGCAGTGCCCGGCTGGGGCAAGGACGGCGCCGGACTGCTCTATCCCGACCTGCGGGTGCTGCGGGCCCGGCCGGCGCTCAGCGACAGCACCGGCGGCTCGGGCGACGCCGTGGAGAGCGTCTTCGAACTGTACGACCTGCGCGGCTGGCACTTCGTGCACCGGTTCACCCTCGGGCTGCGGGCCCATCCCGGGGTGCGGCGGGGGATGTGGAGCTTTGCCCGGCAGGGACTGCACGACCTGCTCAGCACCGCCTGGGACTCGCCCGACCCGACCCGTACGCTCACTGTGCCGGACGTGCCCGGGGCGGACGGCAACCCGCGCCGGGTGCGCTTCGGGGACCTGTTCACCTCGGAACGTTCGGTGGCGCACCTGGCCTGCTGGCAGTCGTACCGCGCCCACCAGTTGGTCGCCCTCGGGCCGCCCAATGCCGGGGAACTGGCCGAGCACCGGGGCGTGCCCCGGGCAAGCACCGAACTGCACCGGGTGCTGTCCATTGCCCGCACCCTGGGGCCGGATTTCTCCGGGCCGCCCACCGGCTGGACCGACGCGCACGAGACCGCGCTGATCACGGCGATCAGCCAGGTCACGGTGGCCGACACCGAGCTGACCGCGGCGCTGGCCGCACTGTCGACCTGGCCGTCCTGGCCGACCGGGCGCAACTACACGCTGCCGGTGGCGGCGCTGCCCGCCGCCGAGCAGACCCTCTCGGTCACCCGTGGGTCGATGCGCCTGGACACCAGCGACCTGCCCCGGGTCACCGCGTGAGCCCGGCCCGCCACCACCGCCCGCGTACGGAAGGAGCCCTGGTCGCATGAGCGACGAGGAAGAGCGCAAGAACTTCTTCACCCAGCTCTGGGGGGAGGCCCAGCTTCTCGCCGAGCCGGTGCTCGGGGCGTACGACCCGTGGCGGCGGGCCCGGCTGATGCGGGCCCTGGGCTGGGACCTGGAGGCGATCAGCGGGGTCGACGCCCGCGCGTTCGAGGAGTGGGTCGGCAAGATCGGACCCGCCCTGGATTCCCTCACCGAGGCGCTGGCCGATCTGAAACTGGACTCGCTCGCCAACGTCATCAAGATCGGTGAGGCGTTCGGTGCGGCGTACGGACAGATCAGTGCCCTGCCCCCGGCGGTGGAGGGCAAACTGCCCGACCTCGACGGGCTGCCCGAGCAGTTGGCCGACGACCTGCTCGACTACCTGCTCCTGACCTACCTGAACCGTCGGGTCCCGTGGACGGTGCCGCTGCTGGCGCTGCTCGGCCTGGTCACCCCGGCCGCAGAGCTGCCGCCGAGCCTGCCGATGCCGCCCGGCGACGCGCCGATCCGGCTGCCCCGCCGCCGGGACGAGCTGCACCTGGACCGGATCGTCGATCTGATCGCCACGCCAAAGGAATACTTCAAGGCCCGGTACGCCCCGGCCGGCTGGGACACCCCCGAGGGGGTGGAGCTGATGGCGGCCCGGCTGCTGCCCCGGCTGGCCCACGTGCTGCGGGCGCTCGGGGTGGACGCCGCGCAGGGCGTACGGCCGGGGGTCGGGCCGGACCAGGGCGAGGCGGGACTGCGGCTGGCCGACAGCCTGTTGCGGGTGCGCTTCTCCGGGCTGCGTACCCCCAGCGGCGAAGCGCCCCCGGCGGGCCTGGCCGCCGCAGCCTGGCAGCCCACCTTCGGGGTCGGGCTGACCCTGGGGTTGGCCTCCTGGGACGGGCTGCTCACCGCCATCGTGACCCCCACCGGTGAGGTCAACCTGACCGGTTCGTTCGGCTCCTGGAACGTGGCCACCGAACTGGCCGGGGCCGGGCCGGCGATCGCCATCAACTCCAATGGCGTCGACGTCGCCGGTGGCTCTCCGTCGTTGAAGTTTGCCGCCGAGATTGCCCGCATCGCCCCCGAGGGGCAGGCCGGGTGGGTCTTCGGTGCCACCGACGGCACCCACCTGGCCGTCGGGCAGGTGGTCCTGACCGCGCGGGCGGCGCTCGGCACCGGACGCGACGACCTGGAGTTCACGCTCCGGGCCGGGCGGGCCGAACTGGTGGTCAAGGCCGGTGACGGGGACGGCCTGCTGGCCAAGCTGCTGCCCGCCGACGGCCTGCGGCTCGCCTTCGAGTTGGGCGTCGGCTGGTCACTGCGGGCCGGACTGCACCTGGCCGGGGCGGCGGCGTTGGCCGCCGACTATCCGATGCACCTGTCCCTGTGGGGCATCCACCTGGAGGGCCTGCGCATCGCGCTGGCGGCGGACAGCCGTACCAAGCAGGTGAGCCTGGTCGTGAGCACCAGCATCCGGGCCGAACTCGGGCCGCTGCACGCCACTGTGGACCACATCGGCGTACGGGCCGACCTGACCTTCCCGCCCGCCGTGCCGGCGGGCGCGGGTGACGAGGGCCGGACCGGCAACCTCGGCGTGGCCGACCTGACCCCCCGGTTCAAGATGCCCGACGGGGTGGGGCTGCGCATCGACAACGGCTTCGTCTCCGGCGGCGGCTACCTCTTCGTCGACGAAGCGCGCGGCATGTACGCCGGGGCGCTGCAACTGGGCATCGCCACCAAGAGCGGTATCGCCCCGATGCGGGGCTTCCAACTCCAGACCGTCGCGGTGCTCAACACCCGCAACACCGACGGCAGTCGGCTCACCGAGGCCGACGGTGGCAAGACCTTCTCCCTACTGGTGGTCGGTACCTTCCAGTGGTTCCCGGGGCTGATGCTGTTCTGGGGCATCTCCATCACCGGACTGGGCCTGGTCGTCGGCTACAACCGGCGCAGCAACCCGGACGAGGTCCGCAACGCCGCCCGCGCCGGCACCCTGGACGCCCTGCTCTTTCCGGAGGACGTCGTCGGCCGGGCTCCGGCGGTGATCGCCACGCTCAGCCGGATCTTCCCGGTGGACACCACCGGCACAGTGGTTGGGGCGATGGTCCGGCTGAACTTCCTCTCCGGGCAGGTGGTCGCCGACCTGGCCGTCCTGGTCGAGTTCCCCGACCCGGTACGGATCCTGCTGCTCGGCAAGCTGGTGATCGACTTCAGGGACGCGGGCAAGCTGCGGCTCGACTCGGCCGGCATCGTCGACTTCGCCCGCAAGGAGATCACCCTCGACGCCGCGCTGATCGACTCGAAGCTCTTCGGTCGGCCCGTCTCCGGCGAGATGGCGATGCGTGCCCGGTGGGGCGCGAAGAAGACGTTCGCGCTCGCCATCGGTGGCTTCCACCCCCGGTTCCCGGCCCCGGCCGGGTTCCCGACGGTCAAACGGTTCAACCTCTCGCTGCGCAAGAGCGGCAAGGGACTGAACCTGGAGGCGTACCTCGCCGTCACCAGCAACACCGCCCAGTTCGGCGCGCAACTGCTCGTCCACTTCGAGGGCGGCGGCTTCGTCATCGACGGCCGGGCCTGGCTGGACGTGATGTTCCAGTTCAAGCCGTTCTGGTTCAGCGTCGAGATCGGCGCCACGGTGTCGCTGAAGTACAAGGGCACCGAACTGCTCGCAATCCACCTGTTCATCGCCCTGAGCGGTCCCGGACCGTGGCGGGCCAAGGGCGAGGCGCGGATCAAGTTCCTGTTCTGGGAAGCATCGGCGAAGTTCGACTGGACCGACGACGCCGGCCACAGCCACGTCCACGAACCCGTGTACGTCAGCGCCGCCGAGCTGGTCGAGGCGGCACTGACCGGCCAGGACGCCTGGGACGCGGGCCCGGCGGTGACCGGGGCCGAGCCGGTTAGCCTACGGGCGATCGAGGCGGGGGAGGCGCTACTGCTGTCGCCCGGCATGCTGCTTGGGGTACGGGAGAACGTCGTCCCGCTCGACGTCGAGCTACAGCGCATCGGCACCTCCCGGATCCGGGGCGCGAACCGGTTCACCCTCACCGACGTGCACGTCGGCCACGGCGACGGTGCGGTTCGGGGCACGTTGGGCACGGAACTCGTCGACGACTTCGCCCCCGGCCAGTTCCGCGACCTCACGCCCGAGGAACAGATGGTCACGCCGGGCTTCGAGCGCCTGGCGGCCGGTCGTACGGTGCAGCTGCCCGACGGCACCACCCTCCCGGACACGGGCAGCACGGTCTTCGTTGGCCTCTCCGGCGACGAGGCGTACGACCGGGTCATCATCGACGATCCGGACGACGCCGGCCGCCCGATGCCGGCCCAGCCGGCTGCTTTGGCCCGCCACGGTGGCCCGGACCCGGGTGCCCTGCTGGCGCGTTTCGCGGCCACCGGTCCGGCCGCCAACGCCCGTACCCGGACCGCGGGCGCATCCCGTTTCACCGGTGCCACGCTCGGGCTGACCGATGCCGGACCGTCCTGGGTGCCCGCCCACGCCGCCCGCCGGCACGCTCCGGTCGCCCACCGCCACGCGTTGGCCGAGAACCGTCACGGCCCGGCCGACAACCTCGATGCCCGCTTCGCTCCGGTCGCTGCGGCGACCGCGACCGAGGCTGCGGCGACAGCTCCCCGCGGTGACCGCGCCGCCCGGATCCGCCGGGTCGCCGTCGCCGTACCACGCCCGACCATCGCGCTCGCCGAGCCGCGAGAGAGGTACTGACATGGGTGGTCTCCGGTTTCTTCCCTGGGTCCGCGAGGGCCTCACCCGGGTGATCTCCACTCCCGATCCGCTCACCGGGGCGCTGCCCAGCGCCCGCGCCGAGTTGTCCCTGTCGGTCACCGCACAGGGCCGAGACACCAGTACCGACGAGGTCTCCGACATCGTCGGTACGACCACCGGCCTGCTGTACGGGCCGGGCGACGTTACCGGCATCGACGCGCAGCAGGTCATCCGGAGCTGCCCGGCCCCCGGTGCGGAGAACGCCGACGTCACCCTCTTCGCCGCCGTCGAGTTCGACCGGCCCGACCTGCCCTGGCTCTACACCCCGGCCAGCCCCGACGAGCAGGGCCGGTTGCGCCCCTGGCTGGTGCTGGTGGTGGTGCCGGTCGCCCCGGACCGCGACACGGTGACGACCGTGCCCGGCCAGGCCCTGGCCCGGCTGGCCACCACCGTCGGGGAACTACCCACGCTCGGCGAGTCCTGGGCCTGGGCGCACGCGCAGGTGCTGCTCACCACCGAGACCGAGGACGTTTCGAAGGTGATCACAGGCGCGCCGGAGCGTACGCTCTCTCGGCTGATCTGCCCGCGTCGGCTCGCCGCCGACGTGGACTACGTCGCGGCGGTGGTGCCCGCCTTCGCCGCGGGGGTAGCGGCCGGACTGGGCCTGCCGGTGGACGACGCCGGCCCGCTGGTCCCCGCCTGGGGACCGGACACCCCGTACTCCACTCCCGACAGTCGGATCATCCTGCCGATCTACCACCACTGGACGTTCCGCACCGGGCCGGACGGTGACTTCGAGTCGCTGTCCCGTCGGCTGCGCGCCCGGCCGCTCCCCGCCGACGTGGGCCGTCGCCCGGTCGACATCGCGGCGGCCGGCGGTGGACTGCCCGAGATCGAACCGGCCGGTGTCGAGGGGCGGTCCGTGCTGGCCTTCGAAGGGGCCCTCGCCTCACCCAGCATGCTGCCCAGCGTCTGGGACCCGGCGGTCGCCGACCCCTGGCAGGCCACCATGCGTAGCCTGCTGGAGCACGCCGACGACCGGCTCACCCCGCCCCTCTACGGCGAGGTGCACCTCCAGGAGGGACGGGTGCCGCCGCCCGGCGAGCAGCCACTGTGGTTGGCCGGACTGAACCTGGATCCCCGCTACCGGGCCGCCGCCGCGCTCGGCACCCAGGTGGTGCAGAAACACCAGGAGGAGCTGGCCGCCGCCGCGTGGGAACGCGCCGCCCAGGTGCGCGAGATCAACGAGCAACTGCGTCGGGGACAGGCCGCCCGGGACGCCGCCGAGGCGCTCTTCGCCAAGCGGATCGACCCGGCGGCCCCCGGCCGGGCACTGCGCGACGACCAACTGGTCGCCCTGACCCAACCGGTGCACGACCTGGTCACCCCGCCCGCCCCGGGTGCCCTGGCCGGGCCCCGCGCCCAACGGACCGCCGATGTCACACGGGCCGCAGCCGACGCAGGGGCCGGGGTCAACGCCGCATCCCCGGCGCTGGACGAGGTGCTCGACGGCAACACCGGAGCCAAGGCCGCGACCTCCCCGGCGTTCCGCCGGCTCGCCCGCCCCCGGGGCCCGTTGGCCCGACGGCTGCGGCCCACCGGCGCGGCCCCCGCCCCGCTGCCCCGACTGGCCGCCGGCACCAGTCCGGTGCCCGCCGCCCGCATCCCGGCCGGCGGCACCGTCTTCGACACGCTGGTCCCGCCCGGCCAGGGCATCGGTTCACTGACCCGGGCCGCGATCGAGGCCGCCGCCCGTAACCCGTGGTGGCACACCTCCGGCGGACAGGGGCTTGCCGCCGGGGCGTACCCGACAGCCGCCGGGTTAGCCGCAGCGACCGGATTGGCCGCTGTGACCGGGTTGGCTGCGGCCGCCGACGACCCGGTCACCACCCTGGCCAGCAACGGCGGTGACCTGCTCGGCACCGACCGATTCTTCGTCGCCGCCGCCGACGGACGGCTCTTCGAACGCCGCCGGCTGGACGGGGTCTGGGTGTGGCGAGACCATGGCACCCCGCCCGGCACCTGGGTCGCCACCTCCGGCTCCACCATCGCCCCCGACCGGGTGTACGTCCGGGGCCGCGACAGCCGCCTCTGGGAACGTCGCTACGACGGCGACCGGTGGGTGTGGAACGACTGCGGCGCGCCCGGCGGTGGCCTGGCCAGCCGGCCCAACACCGCCGGCAACGATGTGTACGTGCTCGGCCGGGACGGCAGCCTGCACCGCTTCGACAGCGTCGGCCGGAGCTGGGCCTCGCTCGGCGCACCGCAACTCAACCAGTACGAGCGGCTGTGGGGCTCGCCGCGCCCGTACCCCGAAGGGGTGTTCGTGGCGACCTCGGGAAACCGGCTCTTCGTCCACGCCGGAGGTGGCTGGAGTCAGGTTGGCGCGGGCCAGGACCCGCCGATCTGGGGTTCGCCCGCGTCGTACCACGGGTTCAGCTCGTCCGGTCGGACCGGTTTCGCCTACCTGACCCCGACCGGGGAACTGGTGACGAAGTTCAGCTACCAGAACGGCTCCATCAACCACGGCCGGCCCGGCCCGGTGCCGCCGCTGCCACCGAACATGCGGATCGTGTCGTTGGCGCAGCAGACCGCGCAGATCGCCACCGACGAGGAAACCGACATGCTGGTGCTGGCGCACCCCGAGGGCAACCCCTCGGACCTGCGCCTGTTCGGCCGCTACGAGCACTACCACGACCTGCACGAGATCTACTACTGGTACTGGCACGAGATCGGGCGGCCCGCCAACGGGCTCGCCCCGCACCGGCCGGGACCGGTCACCGGGGACGAGCGTGACGGGGAAGTCTTCGTCAAGACTGCCGACGGGCGACTTGCCGCGCTTTCCTGGGGATACCGGGGCTACGGCTGGGTCGACCACGGCACCCCGGCCGACCCGCGTGGTACCGGTCGGGACGACGCCCCGGCCCCCGCCGACCGTCGGTTCGTGCCCCGGGTCGGCCTGCTCTCCTCACTGCTCGTCTCGTACACGGTGGACGAGGGGGCGGGCAGCCGCATCCGGTGCCAGCTCGGGCACAACGTCGGCGAGGACGGCGCGCTGCGAGAGAACGACCTCACCACGGCGGTTGCCGGCCCGTTCAGCACGGTGCGGGCGCGCGCCACCGCCACCACCGTGACCGGGCTGCTCACCGCCGACGGGCGGCTGCACCTGATCGCGGTGGCGGTGCTCACCGGCGGCCGACTTGCCTACTGGGTGGGGCGCACTGTGGACGCGTCCGGTACGGCCACCGGCGGCTGGACCGGCCCGTACGAGCTGGTCGACCCGATCAGCCCGTACGCCAGCGCGGTCGACGTCACCGTCGCCGACTTGGACGGGGACGGCCGCCCCGAACTCGTCATCGGGTACGCGGTCAGCAGCCCGGACCCCGTCGTCAACCGGGTGCTCTACCGGGTCGGGTGGGGGCTGGACGACACCGGCCAGGTCACCCGGGGGTGGAGCGACTCGTTCACCACGCCGTACACCTTCAACGAAATCCACTCGCTCGGGGTGGAGGTCGTCGACATGACCGGCGACCATGTACCCGACCTGCTGGTCTTCGTGGCTGGCCGGGCTGTCGGCGGTGCGCAGGTGGCCCGCTACTTCACCGGGCGAGGGATCAACCGACGCGGCCGGGTCGCTGACAGCGCCTGGACCGGCCCACTCGGGGTGCCCGACCAGGCGGCGGTCGCCTCGGGTACCGGCGCCGGGATCGCCGTCGCGGACATCACCGGCACCCGCCGCCCCGACCTGGTCGTCGTATACCGCTCGGCCACCAACGGCCTGCGCTGCCAGGTCGCGTTCGACCTGGACGAGGCGGGCAGCCCGGCGTACTGGAGTCCGATCCTGATCGTCCGGGGTGCGGCCGAC
This sequence comes from Micromonospora sp. NPDC003197, assembly GCF_053590565.1. NCBI lineage: Bacteria > Bacillati > Actinomycetota > Actinomycetes > Micromonosporales > Micromonosporaceae > Micromonospora > Micromonospora sp. NPDC003197. Next base: position 27,086 of record NZ_JBSFTE010000019.1, read on the forward strand.
ACCAGCACCGGCCGGGGCTGTGCGGTGAGCATCGCGGACCTGCGCGCCGACCTGGTCGCCGACCGGGGCCGGATGGGCGACGCGTTCATGGCCGCCGCCGCCAACCACCAGGGGCGGCTCGCTCCCGCCCAGGCGCTGGCCCACGACGACCAGCCGGCCCAGGTCGAACTTGGCCCGGCGGCGAACGCGGTGCGCGGCACCGTCGAACCGGAGTTCGCGGTGACCGGCGAGGTGCTCGCCGGGCTCAGCGTCGACGGCCGACCGCTGGTGCGGGCGGTGCCGGACACCGGGGACCCGATGCGCCGGCTGCTGGCCGGGGTGACCTTCGACGTCCCGGCGTACGAGCTGCTGCGTGCGCTCTCCCAGGAGAATGTCGTGCCGAACCTGCCGGCCGTAGCACCGGAGACGATGACCGCGTTGGCCGCCAACCCCCGCTTCATCGAGGCGTTCCTGGTGGGGCTCAACCACGAGATGAGCCGGGAGATGCTGTGGCGGGAGTTCCCGGCCGACCCGAAGCAGACCTGGTTCCGCCAGTTCTGGGACGTACGGGGTGCGATGTCGGCCGGCGCGCCGCTGACCGACATCCCGCCGCTCACCGACGAGGCGTGGCGCAGCGGACCGCTGGGCACCCACCTCACCGCCGTCGGTGCGCCGGGCGAGCAGTCGTTGGTACTGGTGATCCGGGGTGAGGTGCTGCGCCGCTTCCCGTCCACCATCGTCACCATGCGCCGGGCCCGGTGGACCGGCCCGCAGGAGCGGGAGACCACCGGCGACGACATCCTGCCGATCTTCAACGCCTGGCTCTCGCCGGATCTGCTGCTCTTCGGTTTTCCGTTCACCGCCGAGGTCGCCCGGGGCGCAGCCACCGAGGCGGCCGGCGATCCGGGTTACTTCTTCGTCCTCCGCGAGCAGCCGACCGCGCCCCGCTTCGGGCTGGACCTGGAACCGGAGGAGTGGACCCCGCCGGAGGCACCGCCGCCGTGGGCCGGGGAGCACTGGGACGACCTGCACTGGGGAGACCTGCCCTCCGGTGTCCGGTTCCTCTCCCCGTACGCGCCGGGAATGCCCAGCGACCCGGTGGACGGTGCGGTCTTCGGTCGTACCGCCGCCGACATGGCCCGGGTGGCCCTGCAACGTCCCGTCATGCTCGCCCGTCACGCCAGTGACCTGCTACTACCGCCGGAGCCACGATGACCCTGCCACTGGCCGATGCCCTGCCACAGACCCCGTGGACGCTCTCCACCTGGTATCCGGTGGTGCTGTTGCCGGTCCGACTGGAGACCCGGTTCGACCAGGCCACCCTGAAGATCCGGGTGTATCCCGACCAGATCCACATCGACGACCACGAGCCCGGCCTCACCGCCGAGGAGGAGGCCGCCGGGCGGACGTACTGGGGCGACCCGGCAGACGACACCGCCGGCCCCGCCACCGGTGATGGCCCGGCGCGAACCACGGTGGCCCCCGACGATACCGCCTGGGCCGAGCTGGTCCGCCGCTTCGGCGAGCAGCGGGCCGGCTGGATCGCCCGGGTGATGGAACCGGACCCGACCGCCGGCGACTTCCCGGACCCGCTGGACCGGCCGGGTCCGTGGTGCGACCCGGCCCGGGTACGGCTGCTGCCCAATCAGTGGATCGCCGTCGGTCGGACCAGCACTGGGCTGCTCTTCTCCGGCACCTCCGGCTCGGTGACCCGGGACCTGGCCGCCGGCCTCACCCCGATCCGCCCCGACCAGCCCCCGACCGGTACTCCGCTCGACGAGCTGCCGCCGGAGTCCGTACCGGTCGACGACGGCATGCGCTGGATGGTCGACTACGCCGTCGCCCAGGCGGTCGGGATGGCGTTCCCGGTCACTGTGCCGACGGACAGCGCGGGCCGACCGCTGCCGATCGCCCGGCTGCTCGTTTTCGGGGTCGACGCGCAGCGCACCCCCGACCTCTCCGCGCAGGCGCTGGGCCGGCTCCTGGAGGCGCATGCCGCCACCGATGGGTTGGCCTTCCTGCCCCCGGGCACCCCCACCAACAACACCGAGACGGTGACCGTCACGCCCCGGCCCCCGGTCGCCCCGGTTACCGGCCAGGACACCGGCCCGACCGACTCGGAGAGCGCCGCCGCGTTGGCCGCCGCTGGGCTGGCCGTGTCGCTTACCGCCGACGGCACCGACCTGCTGACCGCCACCCGCCGCCGGGCGACCCGGGCCAACGCACCCACCAGCCTGGCCCGGGCCGCCCACGCCGACCGGAGCGAACGCCGCGTCGAGCGGCGGGTACGGCGTGCGCTGTGGCCGGCCACCCTCGGCGGTACGCTGCGGCACCTGCTGCCCGTCGCCACCCCCGCCGAGCAGGAGCAGATTCGGGAGCATTTCGTCGCGCACGTGCACTCCGAAGGGCCGCTGCCGACCCTGCGGATCGGCAGTCAGCCGTACGGGCTGCTCCCGGTGGCGGCCCTGCGCACCTGGCAGCCGACGGGCACCGGCGAGCAGCGGGCAGTGACCGTACTGCGCAACCTGTGGCAGCGGGTCTGGCTGACCTCCCCGGTGCCCCGGGTACGCCCCGGACTGGCCGATCCGGAGAAGACGATGGTGGAGATCCTGGCCACCGATGCCCGGGTGCTGGAGGTGCGGGCCCGCAGCATGCTCGGCAACGAGTACGTCAGCTGGCTGTGGCGGTTCGCCCGGCTCGATCTCGGCCCACAGTGGCGGCAGCAGGTCGTCGAACCGGGTCGGGCCCTGCTGACCGCCCTCGGCCTGGGCGGCAGCACCGATCCGCGGCTGTCCCTGGCGGTCTTCGCCAAGGAAGCGTTCGCGCTCGGCACCCCGATGCTCGACGGGCCAGCCGCAGATGGAGTCGGCGCGGACGAGGCCGACCCGGTACGGGTGCACGCGTACCTCACCGCGCTGGCCGCCGTCGGGCTTACCGGAGACAGTGTCCCGGCCGCCCCGGTCGGCGACGGGCCGGTGCCACTGTTCTACCGGCTGCTGCGGGCGGCTCTGATCGCCGAACACTCGGCGGCGGCGGACGCCTTCGCCACCGCCGCCGGGCTGCCCTCGGCCCGCGAGATCCCCGAACCCGAACTGGTCGACGTCCGGCCTCGGGAGCTGACCGCCACCCTCCGGCGGCGGCTGACGGTCGTGGTGCCCGACTCGGGTGGCCAGACCGTCGGGGCGTACCTGGCCACCCCGCAGCCGGCCGACCCTCGGCAGGCTGCGGCCACCGCCGACCTGGCCGAGTTCCGTTCGGCACTGACAGAACTGGCCGAGGCGCTGTGCCCGCCCGAGCCGCCGTCGGGCGAGCCGCCCGTGCCACCGCTGCCCCCGGCCGACCTCCAGCGTTACCTGGCCGGGACGCTCGGCCTGACCGCGCACCGGCTGGACGCCTGGATCACCTCGCTGGCCACGGTACGACTCGACCGGACGCTCGCCGACCGTCCCGCCGACCTGCCCGCCGGGGTGCACGTCGGGGCGTACGGGTGGGTGACCGACCTGACCCCGGCCCCGCCACCGGCCCGGGTCGCCCGCCCGGAGCACGTACCGGCGACCGCCGCCGGTGCCACCCTGGTCGCGGCACCGGACGGGGCCGGACACGTGCACGCCCCGTCGGCGGCGCAGGCAGTCACCGCAGCGGTGCTGCGCAGCGCTTGGCGCTCGCACGGCGGCGGGGACGACAACCCGGTCGCGGTGGACCTCTCCTCCCGGCGGGTACGCCTCGCCGAGCAGATCCTCGACGGGATGCGTTCCGGCCAGTCCCTCGGTGCGCTGCTGGGCTACCGGTTCGAGCGGGGTCTGCACGACCATCCGCAGGGCCCGCTCGACCAGTACCTGCCGCTGTTCCGGCGACTTGCCCCGCTGCGCGCCCACCGGGTGGACGCCACCGAGGACGGCGGCACCGAGATCACGCCGACGGTCGAGTCGGCCGTCGTCACCGACGGGCTCGAACTGCACCGGCTGCACCAGGCCGGTGCGCTCGTCCCGGAACTGGACCGGCTGCCCGGCCCGGCCCGGGCCGCCGTGACCGAGGTGCTGCACGGCCTCGCCGACAGCGCCGATGCGGTGGGCGACGTGCTGCTCGCCGAGGGGGTGCACCAACTCGCCGTCGGCGACATGAACCGCGCCGCCGCCGCGGTGGACGTCATCTCGGGGGCCGCCACCAGCCCACCGCAGCTGCACGTCACCCGTACGCCCAACAGTGGCGTGCCGGTCACCCATCGGGTGATGGTGTTGTTCAACCTGGACAGCCGTTTCGACCGCCTGCGTACGGACTGGCCGGCGGCCCGCCACGAGCGGCCTCGGATCGTCGGCGCGGCGGCCGACGCCCTCGTTTCGGCGCTGCTGCCACCGGCGAAGCGGGTGTTCTGGCGGATGCGCTGGCACGCCCCGGACGGCCTGGTGGCCACCCCCTATGTCGAGGCGAGCCTGGATGCCCTGCAGATCCCGGCCATCGACCTGGTCACCGCGCCACCGCATCCGGCCGCGCCGGACGACGCGGATCTGGACCGGCAGCTCGAACTGCTCGCCTGGGAGCGGTTCGCACCGGCCGAGGTGACCCGGCAGTGGCGGCTCGAACTGGACTACGACCACCGCCCGGGGGATCGGGGCGACCGGGTCAGCCTGGCCGAGTTCCTGCACACCGCTACCGCTTTGCGGGACCTGCTGGGCCGGGGCCGGCAGGTGCTCGCCGCCGACCTGAGCGACGATCCGGGGCTCGCCCCGCAGTACGACCCGGTCACCCGGGCCGAGGCCGACGAACTGTGGCAGGCCGCCCGTACCGTGGCCGAGAACCTGGCGGCGGCCGGCTCGCCCGACGACCCGGGGTGGGACGAGGACGCCGTACGAACGCTGCTGCGGCCTGCCGTGGGGTTCGGGGTGGTCGGCGCGGTGCCGCCGCTGCCCAGCCCTGCGGAATCCGGGGAGCCAGCGGCCGCGCAGCGGTCTGCGGCGGCAGCGGCCGAGTCGGGTGAGCCCGGGGCCGCGGTGGCCGAGGCCGCCGGTAACGCCGCCGCCGAGTTGACCCGCCGACTGGCCGCGCACTGTCGGCTGGTGGCACAGCGGGTGGGGCGTACGCCGTGCCCGGCCGGGGCCTGCGGCTGCCGCCCCGACATCGAGTTCGACGATCCGACCACCCCACCGGAGCAGCGTCGGGAGTTCCAGGTTTCCCGGATCCGGGCGCTGCTCGGCAACGACATGCCGGTCCTGTCACGCACCTGGGCACCGCAGCCGGCCGTCCTGTCGGCGGTGCTCGGGGCCAGTGACGTGCTCCAAGGCTCGCCGCACGCGGTGCGCCACTGGCTGGCCCGGTACGGCCGGGTCCGCCCCGCCGTGGGTCGGTTGCAGGAGGTGCTCACCTACGCGGAGGCGCTGGACGCCGGCGGCACGGTCAAGCTTCCTTTGCGGATACGGGTGGCGCAACTGCCGTACCAGGTGGGGGACCGGTGGGTGGGCAACGCCCCACCACGACCGGAGACCGAGCCGCTGTCGATGGTCGTGGTCTCCCTCGGCGAGCTGGACCTCAGCCGGCCGGTGCACGGCCTGCTGGTGGACGAGTGGAGCGAGGTGGTCCCGGCCGGTCGGGCGCAGACCGGCCTCACCTTCGAGTACGACGCACCGGCTGCCGCCGCCCCGCAGGCGATCCTGCTCGCGGTGCCGGCCGACGGCGCACCGACCTGGCAGCCTGCCTCGCTCGCCCAGACGCTGGAGGAGTCCCTGGACCTGGCGATCGCTCGGGCGGTCGACGTCGACTCCCTGGGGGACGCCGGTCAGTTCCTGCCGGCCACCTACCTACCCACCAACGTCGCCGAATCCGCGACGACCACGGACTTCGTTCCGGACGCGGCGGTGCCGCCGGCCGGGTTGCAGGAGGGCAGATGAGCACCGACCAGTTGGCGGCCGGCGCACCGGTGGCGGATGGTGCCGAGCCGTCCGTGACGACCTGGACCCGGTTGGAGCCACGCACCCGGCGGGGGGACATGAGCCCGTCGCTGGAGGCGCGCACCGCCGACCCGCTGTGGCTGCTGGCCCGGCAGTGGCAGCTCGGCGAGTTCACCGGGGAGGACGCCGGTACCCCGGTGGCCGCCCGGGTGCACGCCGAGGTGGCCGCGTTCACCCGGTACCGGCCCGGTGGAAGCTCCGGCAGCACGGTGCCCATGCCGTCCGGCGTACCGCTGGAGGCGCTGGTCGAGCGGGAGACCGCGGCCACCGCCGACGACCTGCGGTTCGCGGCCGAGACAGGGCAGCATTTTCTGCGCTTGCTCGCCGCCGCCGGGGCCGGATCACTGACCTCGGCGATCATCGACCGCTACCCGATTCCGGAGGTACCAGCGGACGCGCCGTCGGCGACCGATCCGGCCACCGCCGGCTACCTGCGGCTGGTGGCTGGCCGGGTGCCGCATGGCGACCAGGTGTTGCGGGCCTGCGCCGACGGCTCGTTCCTGACCGAGGTGGAGGTACCGGCGGCGCTGCTGGAGACGGTGCGGACGGTGATCGCCGAGTGGCTTGCCTGGCTGGGGGTGCCGGCCCGGCCGGCGGGCCCGCCCGCCGGCTACCTGCTGCAACTGCCGGCGGTGATCTCACCCGGGGTCGATCCCCGGCCGCAGACGCCGCCGTGGCCGGCGGCGGAGTTCCACCCGGTGATCAGCACCCCGGGTCTGGAGGGCAGCGCCTGGCAGCGGGAACGGCTGGAGTACGAGTTCGCCATCGGTGCCGCCGGTTCGGCCGGCGAGGTGGTCCTCACCGCCCACGAGTACGACGGCGACCGGCTGGACTGGTACCACTTCGACCACGAGCCGGGCGAGACGTTGCAGAGCGTGGCCGCGGTCGAGGACGTCGTCCGGATCACTCTGCCCACGCCGGTGAGCTACGCCGGGATGCCGGCGATCCGGTTCTGGGAGATGGAGGACTCCCGGGTCAACCTGGCCCAGATCGGGGCGAGCGCCGGTGACCTGGCCCGGATGTTCCTGTTGGAGTACGGCCTGGTCTACGCCAACGACCACTTCCTTGTTCCGCTGGAACTGCCGGTCGGCTCCGCGACCCGGATCCGGTCGTTGATCGTGACCGACACCTTTGGTGGGCAGACCCTGGTGCCACCGGCCCCCGGGGGCCGGGGCTGGGCGTTGTTCCGCCCCGCCAACAGGGCGACCGGTGGCCTCGACGGTGTCGGGTCTGATGGTCCCGCCGACGTGCTGGTGCTGCCGGCCACGGTCGCGGCGACCACGGATTCCGAGCCGGTGGAGGAGGTGCGGTTCGGGCGGGACGAGATGGCGAACCTCGCCTGGGCGATCGAGCGGACGGTGACCGGTGCGACCGGCCGGGGGATCGACCGGACCGCCCAGGTGGGCCGGGCTGCCGTACCGCAGCGGCCAGCGGTGCCGCCGGCTGTCGACCCGGTAACCGGGCAGCCGGTGCCCGTGCCGGATGCCTCGTACGCCTTCGCCACCACCGTGCCGGAGAACTGGGTGCCGCTGCTGCCCACACCCTTCGAGGGTGACCCGACCTCGGTACGACTGCACCGCGTGCCGTTGCAGCAGCCGACCCGCGACGGGGAGCCGGTCGCGGTGACCGGTCACAGCCGGGTGCTGGACTGGCGGCCTCGCTCCGGCGGCACCGAACTGGTCGAGCTGGCCATCCCGGAGGAGGAGGTGCCGCGCGCCGGGGCCCGAGTGGTTCGCCAGTGGCAACTGGCCCGGTGGACCGACGGCTCGGTGCATCTCTGGCTCGGCCGAGCGAAGCACACCGGCGGCGGGGAAGCCTCCAGCGGTTTGCGTTACGACGTCGTGGAGCCCCGGTGAACCGGCCCATTCCTCTTCTTCTGACCACCCACCCGTACTCGCGGAGACGACGATGACGATCACCTGGAAGAACGGTTCGCCGCTGCCGATGGCCCGGCCCCGCTACTACGACCACCAGTACCTGCGCGCCGCCGACCTGGCCCAGGCGGTCGACTATCTACTGGCCCGGCAGAACCTGGTCGCCCGGCTGCTGCACCCGGTGGGTGTGGTCAAAGGGCTGACGCTCACCCCGACCGGCAGCGACATCACCGTCGGCGAGGGCGTGGCCGTCGACACCGACGGCTCGGTCATCGTGGTGCCGGAGGACCGGCGGGTCGCCCTGACCGCCGACGGCACGTTCTACGTGTCGTTGCGCTACCGGGAGTGGCTCACCGACCGCCGGGACGAGGGCGGGGTAGCGGCGGAGACCCGCTGGACCGAGGAGGGGCAGGTCGAGGTGACGACGACCCGGCCGGACGATCCGAACCGGTCCGTCGTACTCGGTCGGGTCACCCGTAACCAGGGTGTGGTCACCGTGGACAACACCGACCGGGTGGTGGCCGGCCTGCGGGTGCCGGTCGGCGCGATCGTTCCCGCGATCGGCAACTCCCGGCAGGCCGGGATCCAGTTCCCCAGCGACCCCGGAGGTGGCACCGGCGACGAGGCGTTCATCCGCTATTTCGCCACCTCGGGTGAGAACACCGTGCTGCGTCTCGGGGTCGGCAACGAGGCCGAGGACGCCATCGACTTCTACCAGGCCGGTGCGAACCGGCTGCGGATCAGTCGTTCGATGCTGCAACTGGGCAGCCTGGACGGCGGTACTGTCGTCGCCGACCAGGTGGTGGCCGGGCTTGGCTTCTGGGGACCGGGAGCGCAGCACGCGCAGTTGTCGTTCCGCGCCGGCCGGGGCTTCGAGCTGGTCGACCGCAGCAACGACGGGCCCAGCCTGGACTACGGGTTGCACAGCCGGGCGTACACCGATCTGGAGTTGCGGGAGCTGCGGGCCGCCACGGTACGGGGTCGGGGCGGGCTGGGTCTGGTTACCGACGGCACGATGACCGTCCGGTCGGCCGGCGGCCTGCACCTGATCAAGGAGGCCGGGGCCAGCGGTGACCTGAGTGTGCAGGGCAACCTGGCGGTCGGCGGTGATGTCTACCTGGCCGGTAGCCGCTATGTCACCGCCAACGGCCGGATGCACCTCAACGGTTCGGAGCGGCTCTATCTGCTCAACCACAGTGGCGTCTACATCGGCTATGGGGGCGGCGCCGGCCCGGAGACGGGCTGCCTCTGGGTGGAGAACCGGGGCTTCATCGGCGGCAACGCGCAGATCAACGGCACCCTCGGGGTGCGGGTGAGCCCGAACTCGCTGCCCGACTGGAGCGGCGGCGGGATCGGCACCTTCGACATGTTCGTCTCCGGGGCGCTCTACGCCGGTCCGCTCGGCGGGCCGTACCCCGTCGCGATCGACGCCGCCGGGCGGATCCAGGGCAAGACCAAGCAGTTCGTCATCGACCACCCGTTGGACGATCCGGCGGACCCGAACCGTCGGGTGCTCGTCCACGCCGCGGTGGAAGGTCCGGAGAACGGCGTCTACTACCGGGGCGAGGGGCGGCTCGTCGACGGGGCGGCCACCGTCGAACTGCCCACCTACTTCGAGGCGTTGACCCTCCCGGAGGGCCGTACTGTCCAGCTCACCCCGGTCTTCGAGGATGACGAGCCGGTGTCGCCGCTGGCGGCGTCGCGGGTCGCAGCCGGCGAGTTCCGGGTACGCACCGCCGACGGTTCGAAGGCATCGCATGCCTTCTACTGGCAGGTCTTCGCAGTCCGGGCCGACCTGGAACCGCTGGAAACCGAGGTGTCGGCTGCGACGATCCAGTCGCGTCGGGCGGCACCGCCGAGCGAGACGGCCGGTCTCAGTCTCGCGCCGGACCTCACCATCTGAGCCCGAGACGGTGCTTTTTGCATGACAGTGTTACGGCCGTATCCCGCAAACCGGAGGGGTGCGGCCGTGGCACATGGTCAACTCAGCACGCCGGCCAGGGCGCCGGTGAGTGCGGCGTCGAACGGGTCAGAGGGGTTGCCGTCGGGTGTGCTGGCGGAGAGCAGGGTGGTGATCCGGGGGTGGTTGCCTTCGGTGGCCACATGACGCAGGTAGGCGGACTGGCGTCGGGTGTCGGGCGTGGCGGTGGTCAGTTCGTTTTGGACGAACAGTGCGGTCAGTCCGTTCATGAGGGCGAAGGCTTCGAGTTTGCGGGCGGGGTCGGCCGGATGGTCGGCCAGTACGTCGAGTACATGCTCAAGTAGGTCGATTCCCCGTGGGCCGAGGGTGGGGCGGGTGATGACCAGGGTCGGCAGCCAGGGGTGACGTCGCATGATTTGCCGTGCCTGATGGGCAATTGCCAGCAGATCGGCCTGCCAGTCGCCGGTGGGGGTGGGCCGATCGTATTCGGCCGCAACGCTGTCGGTCATCAGGTCGAGCAGGTCGTCGCGGGTGGCCACGTAGCGATAGAGCGAGGCGGCGCCGGTGCCCAGAGCTGCGGCGACGCGACGCATGGAGACGGCCTCCAGGCCCTCTCGGTCGGCCACTTTCACCGCGGCAGCGGTGATCTCGACGCGACTGCGCTCAGCCGGACGTCCGACCAATGCCTGCTCCGGTCGCATCCAGATCATCGATTCGGGCTGTCCTGCCATTGCTTCCTCCTTGAGTGCCGACAGTTTACCCTTTCGCGTACGGTGTTCGCGTACGGTGTTCGCGAAATATTGTTTGGTTGCTAAGGAGAGGAGTCGTGATGACGCACTTCGCGCATAACGGTGAGATTCAGATCGCCTTCGAGGACCTGGGCGGCGGGGGTGGTGAACCACTGCTGTTGGTCATGGGGCTGGGGATCTCGCGGTTCTGGTGGCCGGATGGGCTGGTGGGTGAGCTGGTGCGACGCGGGTTCCACGTCGTGGCCTACGACCAGCGCGACGCCGGCGAGTCCACCCACCTGACCGACCGGGATGGTGGCTCGCCGATAAGTGCCCTGCTGCGCCGTGCGACCCCTGCGTACAGCGCCGAGGATCAGACTGACGACGCGGTTGCCGTTCTGGACGCTCTCGGCTGGCAGCGCGCCCACATCTTCGGCCACTCCATGGGCGGGCTCGTGGCGCAGCGCACCGCGATCCGCCATCCGAAGCGTGTGCTGAGCGTTACCACTTCCGGGGCCGTGCCCAGCGACACGAAAGGCCTGAGGGTCCTGCGCTACCTGCGCCTGGCAACAGTGGCCCGGTTCGCCCGGCTCCGCTTTCCCGAGACCCCACAGGGCAACCTGGCCCTGGCTGTCGCCGCCGCCCGCGCACTGGCCGCACCTGGCCAGCGCATCGGTGAGGACGACGTACGCGCGTTCGTGGACAAGGAGGCCGCACACCAGGTGGTCAGCATCCGCGACGACAAGGCGCAGAGCCGGCAGATCGGTGCGAAGTGGCACGGCGGCCCGCTCGCCCGGATCACCGCACCGACCCTGGTGTTGCACGGCGATGGTGACCCGTTGCTGCGGGCGACGGCCGCGTGTGACATCGCCGCTGCCGTTCCTGGCGCCCGCCTGCGTATCCTGCCCGGCCTCGGCCACTTTCTCGTCGGCGATGTCTGGGCTACCTACGCCGACGAAATTCGCGCGCTTGCCGACTACGCCGACGGGCAACCGCTCGCTGTCGAGTGAAAGGGGCTTGCGGCGGGGCCTCTCGCGTCGATGATCGTCACCTGCTGAAGAATCGGCAGCGTGGCCGTAGAACTGATCACCGACCCGGACGACGAGCGGATCGCCGACTATCGGGCGCTCACCGATGTCGAGCTGCGTACCCGTTGGGAGCCGCCGCACGGCCTGTTCATCGCCGAGGGGGAGCTGGTGCTGCGCCGGGCGCTACGGGCCGGCTACCGGCCGCGTTCGTTCCTGGTCGACGCCAAGCGGGTCGACCAGCTCGGTGATCTGGCCGAGGCCGGGCCGGCGTACGCGGCCAGCCAGACGGTGCTGGAGGCCGTCACCGGGTTCCACGTCCACCGGGGGGTGCTGGCGTCGTTCCACCGCAAGCCCCTGCCGGCCGCGTCGGAGGTGCTGGCCGCCGCTCGGCGGGTGGCCATCCTCGAGGACGTCAACAACCACACCAACATCGGGGCGGTGTACCGGGGGGCGGCGGCCCTCGGCATCGACGCGGTGCTGCTTTCGCCGTCGTGCGCCGACCCGCTCTACCGCCGGAGCGTACGGGTCAGCATGGGTGAGGTGTTCGCGGTGCCGTACGCGAAGTTGGAGCCCTGGCCCGACGGTCTGGCCCAGGTCCGCGCGGCCGGCTTCACGGTGCTGGCCCTGACCCCGGCCCCGGACGCGGTGGCGATCCAGCGGCTGACCGCCGAGCAGCGCGCCCGCGCCGCCCTGCTGCTCGGTGCCGAGGGGGCCGGTCTGACCCAGGCAGCCCAGGCGGCCAGTGACGTACGGGTGGTGATCCCGATGCGTCGGGGGGTCGACTCGCTCAACGTCGCCGCCGCCGCTGCGGTGGCCTTCTGGGAGTTGGGCCGCGACGATCCGATCTGACGGTCAGCAGGGATCGGTTGATCTGATGCCCGGCCGGCCCCACTGTGCTGTCGGACGACCGTCGAGTCGCCACGGGTGTCCATTGATCTGCGGCCAGCCGTCCGGCGATTCTTCCCATTTCTCCTGTCGCCCGTACACGGTGAGGTCCAGGGCGTGATAGCTGGTCATCAGCGCCTCCACGCCCCGACCGGTGGTCCAGTAGGTCTCGTAGACCCGATCTTCGTCCCGCAGATAGCAGGCGATGAACCCGAAATCGCGACCGTCGACCAGGGCCGGGTCAGCGTCCCGCGCCGAGTACCAGGGAAACGGATAGCCCATGAACTCCGCGAACGCGGCACTGTCGGTGTACGGGCCCTGGCAGAACACGGCGTAGGTGACGTCCCGGGCATGCAGGTAGTCCAGCATCTGCATGTGGCAGGTCGAGAAGGTGCAGCCTTCGCACTGATCCTCGAACGGCCTGCCGTCGCGCCACATGTGGAAGTACGCGATGAGCATGCGACGGCCCTCGAACACCTCCGCCATCGGGGTGTGGCCGTCGGAGCCCTGTACGGTGACCGCTGCTGGGATGAGGGTCATCGGCAGCCGACGGCGAGCGGCGGCGATGGCGTCCCCTTCGCGGGTGTGGGCCTTCTCTCGGGCCAGCAGTTCGTTGCACTCACGTAGCCAGGTCTGCCGGTCGACCACTTGAGGGGTTGCGGCTGCGGACACCGGGATTGCGGTCATAGCTCGGTCCTTCGTGAAGTCGGGTCGGTCACTGGTACGGACGAGCGTTGGCGGCAAACGTCATCGGTCACCGATGAGGAATGGCGTTCGTGGTCGTCAGTACAGTCGTGACGACGATTCAGTTCGGGGAGAGCCACGTGTCCGACTCGTCTGCCGAGCGGGCGGTCTGGCTGGCGCGCGCCTTCGATGATCATCGGCGTGACCTGCACCTGCACTGCTACCGCCTGGCGGGCAACGTCCCCGACGCCGAGGACCTGGTGCAGGAGACCTTCCTACGTGCGTGGCGTGCCCGCGACCGTTTCGAAGGACGGGCCTCGGCGCGTACCTGGCTGTACCGGATCGCCACCAATGTCTTCCTCGACAGCCGCAAGGCGGCTGGCAATCGGACTGTGCCGTCCGGGGATCCGCTGGAGTGGGCCGTCGGGATCGGCCCCTATCCCGACGACCTCCTGGCCGAAGACCCACAGATCGGCCTTTCCGCTCGGGAGACCGTCGAACTGGCGGTGATCGCAGCGCTCATGTACCTGCCCGCGCGGCAGCGGGCGGCCTTCGTGCTGCGCGACATCTACGGCTGGACGCCGCCGGAGATCGCCGAGGCATTTGACACCCCCGTGACGGCAGTCAACAGCCTCCTCCAGCGGGCTCGTCGCATCATGCGGCAACATGCTCCGGCTGACCAGTACGACTGGCGTCGTCCGAGCCTGACCAGTCAGGATGAGGAGATTCTGCGCCGGTACGCCAACGCCAGGGATCCGGAGTCGTTCCGCGCCCTGCTGGCCGACGACGTACGCATCACGATGCCGCCCGAACCACCGGTGGTCGGCATCGACGCGGCTGCGGAGTTTCTTGGCCGACCGCTCGACTGGCGTACGATCCCCGCCTCAGCCAACGGACGCCCGGCGTTGATCTGCTACCTCCGTCGACCCGGCAGCCCGTATTACGAGGGGCTGGTCGTCGATGTGCTCCGGATCCAGGGCGGAAGGATCGTGGAGAGTAATGCCTTCGTCGGCGTTCGTCACATCGCCGCCTTCGGCATGCCAGCCACGTTGGCACCCTAGATTTGCCCTGCACCACTGATCAGGTCCGCCGATGCCGGTATTAGAGCAATCCGCGCACTATGCGTTGGGGTCGCGGAGGCCGACTGCGTCGTGTTGCCAGAACGGCTCCGAGTAGATCAGCGTCCCGGTCATCCACGGCTCGTATCCGGGGAGCCTGATGGCCTGGAAGGCGCCATCCGGGATGCGCAGGGACGGCTTTCGGAACCGCTGGTCGCCACCGGGCGCGAATCCGAAACGTGAGTAATAGCGCGGATCGCCCTCCAGGAAGACAAGGGTGACGGCCCGCTCGGTGAGAACCTTCAGTCCGTGTCGGACCAGTGCCGACCCGATACCCCGCCCCTGGCGTTCGGGTATGACGGCCAACGGACTGAGCACCTGGACCTCGACCAGTCGCCGAGGGGCGTCGAGAAGGCTGCGGGTGAACATGATGTGCCCGACGATCTGTCCGTCGTGCTCGGCGACCAGCGAGAGACCATCCGAAGGCGTGATGCTGTCCCGCAGGGTGTCGACCAGGTCGGCTACGACCCGACCGTGGTCGGCACCGAACGCCTGAAGGTGCAGGTTCCGTACCGGCTCTCTGTCGCCCGGGCGTTCTTCGCGGAGATCCATGCCGGGAGGGTAGGGAGCTTTCCTGGCCGCTCGCACATGGTTTTTGGCCCGAGGAACGCCGGGATGCCCCTGAGTCGAACCCCTGAGTCGCACGCGGCGGTCGAATGGCCAGGGCAGCGGCCGACTTCTATTTGCATGATCATGCGGGCTGGTGCATAATCTTCCCGTGTCCAAGGTTCTTACCTCCCTGCCCATCGGCGAACGTGTCGGCATCGCCTTCTCCGGCGGCCTCGACACCTCGGTCGCGGTCGCGTGGATGCGCGACAAGGGCGCCGTTCCCTGCGCCTACACCGCCGACATCGGCCAGTACGACGAGCCCGACATCGACTCGGTGCCCGGTCGCGCGCTCAGCTACGGCGCCGAGGTCGCCCGACTGGTCGACTGCCGCGCCGCCCTGGTCGAGGAGGGCCTGGCGGCGTTGACCTGCGGGGCCTTCCACATTCGCTCGGGCGGGCGGGCATACTTCAACACCACTCCGCTGGGCCGAGCCGTGACCGGAACCCTGCTGGTGCGGGCGATGATCGCCGATGACGTCCAGATCTGGGGCGACGGTTCGACCTTCAAGGGCAACGACATCGAGCGGTTCTACCGGTACGGCCTGCTGGCCAACCCGCAGCTGCGCATCTACAAGCCGTGGCTCGACTCCGACTTCGTCACCGAACTGGGTGGGCGTAAGGAGATGTCGGAGTGGCTGCTCGAGCGCGACCTGCCGTACCGGGACAGCACCGAGAAGGCGTACTCGACCGACGCCAACATCTGGGGCGCCACGCACGAGGCGAAGACCCTCGAACACCTCGACACCGGCATCGAGACGGTCAACCCGATCATGGGAGTCCGGTTCTGGGACCCGTCGGTGGAGATCCCGACCGAGGATGTCACGATCGGCTTCGACCAGGGCCGTCCGGTGACGATCAACGGTAAGGAGTTCGGCAGCCCGGTCGACCTGGTACTGGAGGCCAACGCCATCGGCGGCCGGCACGGCCTGGGCATGTCGGACCAGATCGAGAACCGGATCATCGAGGCCAAGAGCCGGGGCATCTACGAGGCGCCCGGCATGGCGCTGCTGCACGCCGCGTACGAACGGCTGGTCAACGCCATTCACAACGAGGACACCCTGGCGAACTACCACAACGAGGGCCGCCGCCTCGGTCGGCTCATGTACGAGGGGCGCTGGCTGGACCCGCAGGCGCTGATGTTGCGTGAGTCGTTGCAGCGCTGGGTGGGTGCGGCGGTCACCGGCGAGGTGACGTTGCGGCTGCGTCGGGGCGAGGACTACTCGATCCTGGACACCACCGGCCCGGCGTTCAGTTACCACCCCGACAAGCTGTCGATGGAGCGTACCGAGGACTCGGCGTTCGGCCCGTCGGACCGGATCGGCCAGCTCACCATGCGCAACCTGGATATCGCCGACTCGCGGGCGAAGCTGGAGCAGTACGCCACCCTCGGCATCGTCGGCGGGGCGGCCCCGCAGCGGATGATCGGCGCCGCGCAGGCAGCCTCGACCGGACTGATCGGTGCGATGCCGGAGGGTGGCGCGGAAGCCATCGCCTCCCGGGGCGTCTCCTCCACCGACGACGAGGCACTCGACCGCGCCGCGATGGAGTTCGGCGTCGACTGAGCATAGAGAGTCCGAAGCTGCCATGTTGGAAACAGAGGTTGCTGTTTCCAACATGGCAACTGGAGTGACCACGCCCGAATCCTGGTCAACCGCCATTCTTCGACCGGCATTGGACCGAGGGCTGGGTGTTTGTCGGGTTTCCTTCCCCACCTACCGCAGACCTGCTTGACCACCTGAGCCGCGCGGGCCGCTGCATCCGCGTGCAGAGGTGGCGTACCGGGCGACGAGGGTTGCGAAGCAAGATATATGTGTATCTCGACGCGGCGGCGATGCTCGGGTGGAATGCTCATCCGGACTTCTATCTCGTCTGAGAGAGCTTGATGATTCTGTTGTCAGCCAGTCCAGCGGCAGCGCGGATTTCTGTAACGCAGCGTCACTGTGTTGTCGTGATCTAGCGCGTAGAGCGGGGCGGCGGTCAGCCGGTAGCGTGGCCGCGTGTTCCCCACCGTCCGTGACGTGCTCGCCCTGGACCCAGTCCAGTACGGCGGGCCTCGGGTCGTTGCCGGGGAGACCGGTCTGGACCGACTCGTCCGATGGGTGCACGTCGCCGAGGTGCCCGACATCGCCCCGCTGCTCGGCGGGGGCGAGCTGGTCCTGACCACCGGCATCGGCCTGCCCGCCGACGACGACGGGTTACGGGCCTTCATCGGTGACCTTGCCGGGGTGGGGGTTTCCGGTCTGGTGGTCGAACTCGGCCGCCGCTACCCGACCAGCGTGCCCCGGGTGATGGTCGCCGCCGCCAGCCGTCGGGGCCTGCCCCTGGTCGAGTTACGGCTGCCCACCCCGTTCGTCCCGATCACCGAGGCGGTGCACGGGCTGATCGTCCATGCCCAGCTCGCCGAGCTGCGGGCCACCGAGGAGATCCACCAGCGGTTCACCGAACTCTCCGTCGAGGGGGCTGAGCCGGCCGAAGTGGTCCGCCAGGCCGCCGAGCTGTCCGGCTGCCCGGTGGTGCTGGAGAACCTGTCCCGGCGGGTGCTGGCCTACGACTCGGCCGGGGGCAGCGCCGAACTGCTGCTCAGCGGTTGGGAACAGCAGTCCCGGCGGATCCGGCCGACCGGGCGTACCGCGTACGACCCGGACACCGGCTGGCTGGTCACCACCGTGGGCGCCCGGGGCCAGGACTGGGGGCGGCTGCTGCTGCGCTGGCCCAACGGCGAGCTGCCCGACCGGCTCGATCGGACTGATCGGCCCGAACTGCCCCCGACCCGGCTGACCATCCTGCTCGAACGGGCCGCCTCCACGCTCGCCCTGGGCCGGCTCATCCGGCGCGATGTCGATGGACTGGAACGCCAGATCCACCGTACGCTGCTCACCACTTTGCTCGATCATGCCCGGCTGGTCGACGAGGTGGCCCTGCGGGCGCGGGCCCTCGGGGTGGTCCTCGAACGTCGGCACCTGGTGGGGGTGGTGGTCCGGCACCGGACCGACGAGGCGGCCACCGAGGCCGCCCAGGCCCGGCTACGGGACCTGGCCGAGGCGGTCAGCCAGGCCATGCGGGAGACCAAGCTGACCGGGTTGGCCAGCGCGCTGGACGACCAGGCGGTGGGCGTACTGCTCGCGTTGCCGGACGCGAGCGTCGAGGAGCGCTCACTCTCCGCGTTGGCGGCGGCGCTGGATCGGGTACGCCTCGCGGCGGCGTCGACGCAACACACTGCCGGTGCCCGGGACGCGGTGATCGTGGCGGCCGGCTCAGGCGTGGGCACCCTGCGGGAGGGGCGGCGGTCGCTGATCGAGGCCCGACAGATCGCCGACGCGGCCCGGCGCGGCCGGCGGGACCTGGCCGTGTTCCGCCTGCCGCACGTCCGACTGCCCGGGTTGCTGCACCTGTTGCGCGACGAGCCCCGGTTGCAGACCTTCGTCGAGCGGGAACTCGGGCCGCTGCTGGCCTACGACGCCGAGCACCCGAAGGAGCAGTTGCTCAGCACCCTGCGGGTCTACCTGGAGCAGGGCCGGAACAAGTCCGCCGCCGCGACGGCGGCGCACCTGTCCCGGCCGGCCTTCTACGAGCGGCTGGCCCGGATCGCCCGGATCCTCGACGCCGACCTCGACTCGGTGGACGTGTGCCTGTCGCTGCACGTCGCCCTGCTCGCCCTGGACGCGGTCCGGGACACCTGAGCGGGAGGCGATCCGAGACACCTGAGCGGGCCGCTGGCCGGGACGCCGGACGCGGGCAGGCTCAGCCCTAACCGTTGCCCACGCCGATCTTGGCGAGTGCGTCGGCGTACGCCGGGGGGACGTGGTTCGGGCCGTCCGGGGTGAAGACGTCGGACCGGGAGGCGGTCGACCAGGCTTCCGCCGGTACGGCCTCGACCAGTGCCCGGATGACCGCCGCGTCCCGCCACTGCTCCTGCTCGGTCAGCAGCCCGAGCGCCACCAGCGACTCCTCGACCTCACCCACACACTCGAACGGTTTGTGCGCGTCGATGCCGAGCAGCTCCAGATAGCCCGGCAGCTGGGCCGGATCGGCGAGCAGGTCGCTGCCGAAGATGTGGACCAGCCGCTCGCGGGGCATGAACGGGGCCAGGGCCAGGAAGACGAACCGGCACTTCGGGCAGTTGCCGCACCAGCGGGCCGTCGGGTCGTGCAGCTTGAACGCGGCGTTACAGCTGGTCACCACGTCGTCGTAGCGGGTGAACTGGGCGAACAGTCGGGCGATGTGCAGCTCCGACAGCGGCCGTAGCAGGGAGAAGTACGGCTCGGTCAGCCCGGCGTGGCCGGCCAGCGCGGCGCGCAGCAGCCCCTCCGCCTCCACGCCCTTGGACCACTGGTGGTTGATCTCGTGCCCGTTCCAGACCAGGTTCGGGTCGGAGGCCGACCGCTCGTTGGACATCACCACCGGGCCGAGCCCGTGCAGCACCGCCGTCGCCACCGCGATGAGCGAGTTGATCGCGGTGACCGGGATGTGCCCGTTGTACGCCCCGGCGGCGTTCCACTCGAACAGCGTCGGGTCGATCTTCCGGCGGGCAGCCAGCGCGGCCAGCCCCGACGCCTCGTTGACCGCGACGATGACCGGATTGGGGTTGACCGAGAACGGCACCGGGTCGAATCCGCCCTGGCGCAGCGCCTCCAGGCTCACGATCGAGTCCTTGCCGCCACCGACCGCCGACAACGGCCGCCGGTCGGAGTTGTCGACCGGCACCGGGGCGGTCGGCTCGCCGGCCGGCACCTCCGGCACCAGCTCCAGCACGTACGGCAGCTTGTTGCGGTAGGCGTACTCGCCCAGGCCCTTGGTGTAGATGGCGGTGACCAGCGCGACGGCGGCCTCGTCCAGCGGTGCCGGCAGCACCAGCCGGTGCGGCGCGGCCGCCTTGTAGTAGCTGACCCCGGCGACCAGATGCAGCAGCTCCAGCACCCGCTCGAAGGTGGCCAGGGTGGTCTCGTCCGGCGGGGTCGACGGCAGCGGAAACGTGATCACCTCGGTGAACCGCAGCTCGCCGCCCGGCCCGGTCAGCACATAGTCGAACGACGCCACACCGGTGGTGAGGTCGACCGAGTGTGACGGGAAACTGAAGGCGTCCATCTGTCGAAGCTGTCCGTTGAGCACACGCCATACTAGTCCCGGCCCGGTTGCCGGATGTGGAGGAGATCACCAGTGCGCCTGTCTGACCTGCGCGGACGTTCGGTTGCCGTCTGGGGAACCGGGCGGGAGGGACGGGCGGCGGTGACCGCTGTCGCCGCGCACGGCCCGGCCAGCCTGGTCGCGGTCGACGACAGCGCCAACTTCCTGTCGCTGTCCTGGGACGGTGCGCTCGCCCAGGCCGCCCCGCTCCACACCGGGCAGGACGGCTTCGAGCAGCTGGCCGCCGCCGAGGTGGTGGTCCGCTCCCCGGGCGTACCGCAGACCCACCCGTGGCTGGCCGAGCTGCGCCGGCGCGGAGTCACCGTCACCGGCGGTACGGCCCTGTGGATGGCCGACCACGCCGCCCGCACCGTGGGGGTCACCGGCAGCAAGGGCAAAAGTACGACCTCCAGCCTGATCAGCCAGCTCCTCGCCGCGCTCGGCCGGCCGAACGTCTTCGGCGGCAACATCGGGGTGCCCCTGCTCGACCTGCCCCCAGCCGAGCTGTACGTGCTGGAACTGTCCAGCTACCAGTGCTCCGACCTGACCGACTCGCCCCGGGTGGCCGTGGTGACCTCGCTCTTCCCCGAGCACCTGGACGCGCACGGCGGGGAGCGGGAGTACTACCGGGACAAGCTCAACCTGCTCGACCACGGACCGGAGACGATCGTCGTCAACGGCACCGACCCGCGACTGGCCGCCGAGCTCGGTGACCGCCCGGTGATCCGGGCCGGTACGCCGGACACGTTCCACGTCGCGCCCGGCCCGGACGGTACGCCGTACCTGTTCGCCGCCGACCAGCCCCTCTTCCCCCGGGCGGCGTTCCCGCTGGTGGGCCGGCACAACGAGGGCAACCTGTGCGTGGCCCTGACCGTGCTGACCGCGCTCGGGGTGGACTGCGTCGCCGAGCGGGAGACCCTGGCCGGGGCGGTGGCCGCGTTCCAGGGCCTGCCGCACCGGCTCACCGAGATCGAGGATCCGTCCGGGGTGATGTTCGTCGACGACACCCTGGCGACCAGCCCCTACTCGGCGATGCACGCGATCGACGCGTACGAGGGGCGGCCGTTGACCGTCATCGTCGGCGGCAACGACCGAGGACTGGACTACAGCCCGCTGCGTGACCATCTCGCCCAACGGGGCGACATCAACGTGATCGGCATCCCGGACAGCGGTCCCCGGATCATCGAGCTGTTGCGTGACCTGCCCTCGGTGCACACCGAACTCGCCGACGACCTGGTGGCGGCGGTCCGGCAGGCCCGGAAGGCGACTCCGGTGGGCGGGGTGGTGCTGCTCTCCCCGGCCGCGCCCAGCTACGGCCAGTTCCGCAACTTCGAGCACCGCTCCGAGGTGTTCGCGCAGGCCATCCGGGACACCGCCACCGGATAGCCTGGTCGATGCCGGTGGTAGTCCCTTCGCGTCGAGAGCGCGTCTGTTTCGCGGGCTGTGCCTTGGGCACGCTGGATCGAGGGTGACAAGATTGTCGGCATGTATCCGGGGCAGGCGAGAATCCAGCTGTCAGTTGGCTATCCGAAGAGTGGTACCAGCCGGGTGGTCACCCTCTCGATCGCTGGAGGCGTCATTGCGGTGGCCTCCTACTGCCTGGGAGGCCTACTCGGCACCCTGCGTAGCAGCGGCGGAGACTCCCTGCTGCCCGCCATCCTGGCGCTGGCACCGGCCGCCGTTGCGACGGTCGTCATCGGCCTGATGATTGCGAATGTCGTCCGTTCCGGCGCGTGGCTGGAGGGCACTCAACTCACCGTACGCGACCTGGCCAGCCGTACCGTGGAGCTACGGAACGCCTGGTCGGTGACGCTGGCCGCGACGGCGGAGTCCAGCACCGGGATAGCCACTGATGGCGGGTTTATGGTGACCGGTGGTATCACGCGTAGCCCGGTGCTCACCGTGGTTGGCCCCGATGCGACGGTACAGCTGCGGCTACGCAGCCGGGAAGGGGTGCTGATACCGGCGGCGGAGATGATGGCGTTGGCCAACGCCCTTTCCGTGGCCCAGTGTCCGGGTGCGCGGGAGGCGGCGAGCTGGCTCCAGGCGATGGCCTCGGATCCCCGCACGATGCTGATGTAGGCGACCCGGGCTATGGGGCGGTGGCCGCTAGTGATGTGGCTGAACCACCCTGACCGACGAGTGCAGGGTACGCATCGAGCGGATGGCCGAGCGCACCTCCTGTAGATAGCGACCGGGGGTCAGCGGCGGCTCGGGCAGCGGTGCCCCGGCCAGTGCTGGATCCACCCCCACCGTGTCGATGGCACAGCCGTATGGCACGCCGAGGGTCCGGATCGCGTCACAGTGCTGGAACGGCACGTAGATCGGCGCGGTCACCACGAGCACCCGGTCACCGGGGGAGAGGCGTGCCTGCCCGGCCCAGAATCGCTGCGTGTCGGCGGTGTGCGCCCGTCGTACGCCCGGCTCGCCGGAGGGGGCCGCAAGCACCCGGACCGGCGGGGTGGGGTGGTAGCTGTCGAACGCGTGGCGTACCCCGGCTTCGAGGGCGTCCACCTCGGTCTCGCAGTCGGTGACCCCGATCGTGGCGAGGCTGTCCTTCTCAGTCGCACTCAGTGGCCGGAGACTGCCCAACGCGGCGACCTCGCCGGTGACGGTGAGTCCGGACTGGATCAGGTGCGCGGCGTACCCGACGCGTCGCAGGCAGGCGTGGGCCAGGCCGCCCAGCACGATCAGGTGCTGATAGACGGGCTGTGGCGGTGGCACCGCCTCGACCATGCCCAGCCGCCGGGCCGCCTCGACGACCAGCCGGGCGGTGGGCGGGTCGAGGTCGGGTTCCCGGGCCTCGGGTCGTTCCCGGCCACCCCGGAAGTCCCAGTGCGTGGCGGAGAAGCCGTCCAGCCAGGCGAGCAGCTCTTCGGGGCCGGTGTCAGGGTGTCGTCCGCCGAATATGGTCACCAGCTCGCGTAGCGGCGCGGAATTGATCCACTCGGCGATTCCGGAGACCAGGGTGGACGCCGATGGGCCGGCGGTTCCCGGCGGCAGCGGTACGTGGCTGTCGGACACCGCCGGATCCTAGCGGCTGAGGTGTTAGGAAGGGCCCCTTTTACAACAGAAAGCGATAACAAGGGGCCCTTCCTAACATCAAAGCTTGCCGTGGCGCGGTTGCGATGAAAGCGTGCTCGCAGTGGACTGCTATGGGCCGAGGGGGAGGCGCGATGGTCACCGCGTCATCGACGCTCCTCGTCGGGTACCGAGCGCAACATTCGCAGGACACCGGCCCCGACCAGGTACGTGACCAGCGCCGTCGCGGGCAGCCCGAACAGGTCGTGCCCGGTCTTGGGGGCCAGGCTGTTGGCGAGCAGGGCGTACGCGGTGGCACCGAAGCCGGCGATGGTGAGCAGGGCCCGGGGGGCCGGATGACGCAGTCCGGTGCACACCCCGGCGGGCAGCCAGCGGGGCCGGGTGTCGGGGCGGCGTCCGCTGCGGGCCTCGATTGGTCCGAAGACGGCGACCAGCCCGGTGAGGACCACCACCAGTGCGAGCAGCCAGGGTATGCGCCAGAGCCACCAGGCCAGCGTGCCCACTGTTGGCGTGGGCAGCAGGTCCACGGCGTGCAGCCCGCCGGCGAGCAGCACCACCGCGCTGACATGCCAGAGGAAGATGGTCAGCACGACGGCGTTCAGCGCGACCACCACCAGCCAGGGGCGGGGGCGGTGCAGCCACCGTTCGGCCGGGTTACGCAGCAGCAGGGCGAGGCCGAGTTGGAAGGTGGCGGCGGCGAGCAGGGCCAGGCTGGGTGGGGACATGTTGTGCAGCGGCTCGCCCGGGATGTTGATCATGCTGGTCGGGTAGGGCCCGACCACGGTCAACAACACCAGCGCGATCAGTCCACCGAGCAGCAGCGGTACGGCGACCCGGGGGCGGGCCAGCCGGGGCCGTTCGTCCCGCCAGGCGAATCCGATCTGGTGGATGGCCAGCCAGCCGAAGAGGAAGTTGCCGCTGGCCAGCGCTTCCGGACCACGCAGCCGGGCGAGGTCACCGGCGGCGACCAGGACGACCAACACCACCGGTACGGCGAACCCGTAGCGCCGGTACAGCGCGTACATGGGTGGGGTCAGGGCCACCACCACCAGGTACGCCGCGAGGAACCACAGCGGGATGGTGGCGAACCAGACCGCGGTGCGGATCTGTGTCGGTTCGGCGCCGAGCAGGCGGGCACCGACCGAGGCGGCGGCGAGCGCCAGCAGCAGGGTCGTGGTGGGGCGCAGCAGCCGGCCGCTGCGGTCCAACAGCCAGTCGAGCGCGGTTCCGCCCTTGTGTCGTCGGCTGGTCAGGGAGGCGGCGTTGGCGTAGCCGCCGACGAAGAAGAAGACCGGCAGTACCTGGACGATCCAGGTGATCGGGTGCGCCCAGGGCAGGTCGGGCAGGGCGGAGTGGCCGGTGAGCTGCCCCCGCCGGTCGGGGCCGATGACGGTGATCAGCCAGTGGCCGAGTACCACGGCCACGATCGCCACCGCGCGGAGCAGATCGAGGTAACGCTCCCGATTGGCTGGCGTCCGTTCGGCGAGTTGCCGCACGCGGCGCATGAGGTCAGCGTAGCGAGCCGCGGATCCGCGCAAGGTGATAACGGTTCGGCCGTGGGGACTTGCTGCCGGCCGCCTACTGCCGTAAGAATTCTTCAGCAATACCGTGAGCAGTGAAGACAAGCAACACAGCGCCTCGCGCGGCGGCCGCCCGTCATCGTCAACGGCGCACCGCTGGACCCCCGATCCGAGGAGAATCTATGAACAGGCGTGACATCCTGCGTCGTACCGCGGTGGCCGGTGCCCTCGCGACCCCCGTCGCCGGCCTGCTGACCGGCTGTGCCCTCGGCGGCGGAGACGACAGCGACGGCGGCGACAACCGGGCGGAGAAGACCGCGGAGAACCCGCTCGGCGTCAAGGCGGACGCCCCGCTGGAGGTCGTCATCTTCAATGGCGGCTTCGGCGAGGAGTACGCCAAGGCGCACGAGGCGATGTACACCGAGAAGTACCCGAAGGCCAAGATCACGCACTCGGCGACGCAGGAGATCAACAAGACTCTCCAGCCCCGCTTCGTCGACGGCACCCCGCCGGACGTGATCAACAACTCCGGAGCCGGGCAGATCGACTTCAACGGCCTGGTCTCCCAGGGCACCCTGGCCGACCTCGGCGAGCTGCTCGACGCGCCCAGCCTGGACGACCCGAGCAAGAAGGTGCGCGACACCCTGCTGCCGGGCACGGTCGACGTGGGCTCCTACAACGGCAAGTTCCTGGTCCTGAACTACACCTACACCGCCTACGGCATCTGGTACTCGACGAAGCTCTTCACCGAGAAGGGCTGGCAGTACCCGAAGACCTGGGACGAGCACATCGCGCTCTGCAAGCAGATCAAGGCGGCCGGCATCGCGCCGTGGACGTACGCCGGCAAGCACCCCCGTTACATGAGCTGGCCGGTGCTCTCCACCGCGATCAAGTTCGGTGGCCCCTCGGTGGCGACCGCCATCGACAACCTGGAGCCCAACGCCTGGAAGTCCGACGCGATGAAGGCGGCGGCCGACGCGTGGCACCAGATCGTCAAGGACGGTTACATCCTGGCCGGCTCGCCAGGGCTGGACCACAAGCAGTCGCAGACCGAGTGGTCCCAGGGCAAGGCGGCGCTCATCTCCTGCGGTTCCTGGCTGGAGAGCGAGCAGAAGGGCGTCACGCCCGAGGGCTTCAACATGACCATCGCGCCGACGCCGAGCCTGGGCAGCAGCGACAAACTGCCCTTCGAGGCGATCCGCGGCACCGCCGGTGAGCCGTTTATCGTCCCCGCCAAGGCCAAGAACCTGGCCGGTGGCCTGGAGTACTTCCGGATCATGCTGTCCAAGAAGGGCGCCCAGGACTTCACCAGGAAGGTGTCCAGCCTGCCCGTGGTTGCCGGTGCCACTGAGGGCGTGGAGCTGCCGTTCGGCCTCACCACCGTCAGCAAGGCCCTGGAGGCGTCCGGCAGCAACGGTTTCAACTGGGTCTACAACAACTTCTACCGGAAGTTGGAGCGCAACCTCGTCGACGCCGCCTGTGGGGAGTTCTTCAGCGGACGGATCGGCCCGGCCGAGTTCCTGGAGCTGTGCCAGAAGGGCGCTGACTCGATCGCCTCGGACAGCTCCATCACCAAGTACAAGCGAGCCGTCTGAGTCACGCGAACGGGCCGGCCTGGTGACGGGCCGGCCCTTCCGGCATTCCCGACGCCTGGGCAGGATCAAATCTCGTGAGACATGGCAAGTACCCGCTGATCATCACCTTTCTGTTGCCGCCTCTGCTGCTGTACGGCATCTTCGTCATCTCGCCGTACGCGCAGGCGTTCCAGATCTCCACCACCGACTGGCTCGGCTATTCGCCGGACGCCAAGTTCGTGGGGCTGGACAACTTCACCGCGTTGTGGCGCGACGAGTACGCCTGGAATGCGATCAAGAACAACGCGATTCTGCTGCTGTTGCTGCCGATCCTGACCATCGGGCTCGGCCTCTTCTTCAGCACCATGCTCACCATGGGCGGCCGGCGGGGCCGGGCCGGTGTCGTCGGCGTACGGGGTTCGGCCTTCTACCGGCTGGTGTACTTCTTCCCGCAGGTGCTCTCGGTGGTGATCATCGCCTACATCTGGCGGGAGGTGTACCACCCGAACAGCGGCCTGCTCAACGGTGCGCTCTCCGCGCTCGGGCTGCCCACCCCCGCCTGGCTTGGCGACCCCCGGGTCGCGTTCTGGTGCGTGCTGGCGGCGATGGTGTGGAGCAACGTCGGGTTCTACGTCGTACTCTTCGGCGCGGCCATGCAGTCGATCCCCCGGGACATCTACGAGGCGGTGATGCTGGACGGAGCGTCGCGCTGGACCACCCTGTTCAAGGTGACCATCCCGCTGCTCTGGGACACCGTCCAGGTCGCCTGGATCTACCTGGCCATCGCCGCGCTCGACGGCTTCATCCTGGTGCAGTTGATGACCGATGGTGGCCCCAACTACTCCTCGGACGTGATCGGCCTGCGGATGTACAACACCGCGTTCGGCTCCGAGACCAAGTTCGGCTACGCCTCGGCAATCGGCGTGGTGATGTTCTTCCTGACCCTGTCGGTGTCCGTGCTGGCCCTGCGCGCCGCCAAACGTGACCGGATCGAGTACTCATGAGCACAGTCGAAAGCCCGGTGGCGGCCCCGGTCGCCGTCACCCCGCAAGCCCGTACGCCCGACCGGCAGCCCCGGCGCGAGTGGGGCGTCTTCAACGTCTTCTCTCACAGCTTCCTGGTGTTGTGGGGCCTGCTGACTGTGCTGCCCCTGCTCTGGGTGGTGATCAGCTCGTTCAAGAGCGACGCCGAGATCCTCGCCGATCCCTGGGGCCTGCCCAGCGCGCTGCGCTTCGAGAACTGGGCCCGGGCCTGGACCGAGGCCCACATCGGGCAGTACTTCCTCAACAGCGCCATCGTGGTGGCCGGCTCGCTGACCCTCACCATGCTGCTCGGTGCCACCGCCGCGTACGTCTTCGCCCGGTACGAGTTCCGGGGCCGACAGATCGTCTACTACCTGTTCGTCGGCGGCATGATGTTCCCGGTCTTCCTGGCGCTGGTCCCGCTCTTCTTCGTGGTACGCCAGGCGGGGCTGTTGAACACCTGGCCGGGCCTGATGCTGGTCTACGCCGGCTATTCCCTCCCGTTCACGGTCTTCTTCCTCACCGCCTTCTTCCGGACGTTGCCCACGTCGGTGGGAGAGGCGGCCATGATCGACGGCTGTGGCCACTTCCGGCTCTTCTTCCGGGTGATGCTGCCGATGGCCCGGCCGGGTCTGATCAGTGTCGGTATCTTCAACTTCCTCAGCCACTGGAACCAGTTCATCCTGCCCCAGGTGCTGATGCAGGGCGACGAGTCGAAATGGGTACTGGCCCAGGGCCTGACCGCACTGGCGGTCAACCAGGGATACGCGGGTGACTACAGCGGCCTCTTCGCTGGTCTCACCATCGCGATGCTGCCGGTGCTCGTGGTCTACATCGCGTTCCAGCGTCAGATCCAGGCCGGCCTCACCGCCGGCCAACTTAAGTAGTAGGCGCGGCTCGGCCACCGAGGCTGCCGAGCGGACTCTTGATCCGCAGGTTCGAGGTTCGAGTCCCTGGCGGCGCACCAACGAGCAAGGCCCTGACCTGGCAGATCTCTGCCGGTCAGGGCCCTTTTCGTACGCCGACAGTGGTTGGTCGCTCGACGGGTGCGCGGGAGCCGTTGGACCGATCTGGCGTTGCCGGGACTGGACGCAGGTCTCGTGGACGCGCGGCGCACACCGTTCTTGCGCGGTACAGGGTCGATGGACCGGACGTGTAGTCCGTAACCGGGGGGCGTCAGGCGAGAGCTTCCGGGGCGCGCCGCCGCCACCACGCGCTGAAGAGGGTCACTACGTGCGTCTTGACCTCGTCCGTGATGATTTCGTGCGTGTCGCCCATGAGCGGCCTGACGGCGTGCTTGTAGACCTCTGGGTGGTGTCCGACTGAGGGGCAGGTGAAGATGGCCAGCATCCGGAGGACGCGCAGGGTGTCTCTTCCCAGGAGGGGAAAGTGAGATTCCAGCAGCCTCGCCAGAGCTGACCAAGCCGTGTCCACGACAAGGCGGATGACGGCGTCGGTCACCAGCCGGGGCAGCCCCGAATCGAACCGCCGCGACAACGCGTCGTTGATGAACTGTTTGGCGGTATCCGTGAGCAGGTCGAGTGCTTTGTTGATCCTCTCGATCAACTGGATCAGGGCCACCAGCAGACTGCACCACGTGTGATTGGCCAGGCGCTTCTTGACTTCCCTGGCGTCAGACTTATTCCGGACGAGGCTGTCTATGCCGGCTGAGATCTCGGGCCACGTGTTCTTCATGACCCTCACGGCAAGGGTGTTCATCCGGCCAAGGTCGGATGCCACCGATGTTGGTTCAACATCGGGTGGCAGTCGGCCGTTGATCTTCGTTCGGCCGTCGGCGGCCCACAGATAGTCGGCGATGTCCAGGCGCGCGAGGTCGAGGTAGATTTGCCGGTTGTGGACGTTGAACTTCTGGCGTCCGGATTGTTGGTCCGCTTCTGCCTTCTCCTTGAGTTCGCGGCGCCGGTCGTCGCGCTCCTCGGGCCGGTCGGCGGCGAGAGTTGTCCATCCTTGCCAGCCGTGTTGTGATCCCCCGCAGCCGGAACATGTGCAGCCCGGCTTTTGGGCGTTTGCGCAGTTAGCTCTGTGGGTGTTGGTCATCCGCAAGTCGCCGCCCGGTTCGTTGCGCTCAACGTGACTAATCGGTGACTCTACGGCAGGCAATGATGGGAGCCAATGGTTGTGCGGCAGGGTCTGGGCGGCTCGGCTTCCGGCTTCTGGGGATCCTGTGGGTGTTCTGCCTGGTGAGCGTCTGGCAGGCAGCTTTCTTGCTGGCTATGACGGATAGTTGATAGACGCTGCTTCCTTCGTCTGCAGTCACTTCGACTTGCTCCGAGCGCAGATCGAAACCGGTGCTGAGGACTCGGGCCGGACAGTTCGTAGCGCTCCGGAACACCTGCGCTTGATCCCTTGAGGGACACCGTGAGGGCTCATAGTGGGTCTTCCGGATGCCGCCCCAGACGTCGACTCTGGACGGGCTGTCGACTCGAACGCCATTGACTTGATGTGACGGCGTGGATGCGCTGGGCTGGCAGTTGGTTGTCGTCTGATCGGGGGTAATCGTGGCCGCACAAGTAGATCCGGAGTGGTGGAGTTCGGGGCTCTGGAACGGCCGACCCATCAGTGAGTCTTTGCAGCGACGCGATATCACTGTTGTCTTCCGCTTCCTTCACGCCCGGGGCGTGTCCTACGGCAGGATCGCGGCTCTCGTTGGCGTCTCGCCCCACCGTGCTACTGAGATCGCCAAGGGCGTCCGGCAGGTCACGGCATACGACGTGTTGGAACGGATCGCGGCCGGTCTGAACATTCCGCGTCCGGCCATGGGACTCGGCCGCGACGAGGACACCGTCGTGCCGCGTGACTCCGACCGCGCGGATGCAGAGGGCGGAGCACACCGATCACCGGCGGGCGTGGGTGTCAGCGCACAGGTCAGCCCTCTGGTGAGACTCCGTCTGGGGTTGGACGAGGCGTTGGCAGCGACGAGTGTCGCTCCTCGGCAGCTTGAGCTCATCGAGCAAGCTGCGGGCGAGCACATGAGGGTCTATCCCTCGGCTCCGCCCCAGGCCATGCTGTCGCTGCTGGCCGCCGACTGCCGAGAGGTTCAGGTGCTGTCGCTTCGGCGGCAGCCGGCGGCGGTCCAGGCCCGGCTGTCCGGGGTGGCGGCGCTGCTCGCCACGATGTGCGCTGACGCGTTGATGAGGCTCGGGGATGTCGCCGAGGCTCGACGGTGGTACGGCACGGCGATCCAAGCGGCGGACGACAGCGGGGACGCGCGGTTCAGGGTGCTCGTGCGGGCTCAAGCGGCGATGCTGCCGTACTACTTCGGGGATCCCGCCCAGACCGTCGCTCTGGCTGATGCGGCATTGGCGGTCACCTCGATCGCATCGTCGTCGGGTGCCCTGGCGGCTGCGGGCCGGGCGCGTGCCCTGGCCAGAATCGGTGCCACCGAGCAGGCGCGGTCGGCCGTCGATCAGGCACGCCGACTGTTCGATCAGGCCGGCGACGAGGACACCGACGTGGCGTTCAGGTTTCCGGCGAAGCGGCTGCTGTTCTACCTTTCCGGCGCTTACACCTGGCTCGGTGATACTGGTGAGGCGTACCGGGTCCAGGACGAGGCTTTGCGGCTCTATGGCGTGGCTCCCGCCGTACCGATTGATGCCGCACTGATCGCCCTGGATCGGTCGATGTGCCTCGCACAGGACCGGCGGGCGACCGAGGCGGCGGTGACCGCGCGTGACGCTGTCGCAGACCTGCCCGAGGCGCAGCGAA
The DNA here is from genome assembly GCF_053590565.1 of Micromonospora sp. NPDC003197. Lineage (NCBI taxonomy): Bacteria > Bacillati > Actinomycetota > Actinomycetes > Micromonosporales > Micromonosporaceae > Micromonospora > Micromonospora sp. NPDC003197. The sequence continues at coordinate 57,861 of NZ_JBSFTE010000019.1, forward strand.
CGGAGATCATTCTGACCCGGGCGACCGACGTGGCCACGGCTATCCCTGAAGAGAGCCGGCACGGTGAGGTCGCCACCTTGACGGACTACGTACGGGCCTGCCGCGAGCACGCCCGTAGTCTTGGGGCCACAGCCGCACTCGGTCCCTAGGAGCCCCATGTTTGTCGAGGCGCGCACCCGGCCGGTGCTCGCCGAGGTATGTCGTCTCCTCGGCTACTCCGACTCGAACGCGATCCTGCTGCGGCACCACACCAATGCCGTCTACGCCGTCGGGGACATGGTCGTCAAGATCGCTCCGGGTGACTATGACCTGGACCGGGTGCGTGCGATGGTGGCTGTAATCGACTGGCTGGTAGACCGAAATTTCCCCACGGTAGGCCTTCGCCCAGGGCCGGCCCAGCCGTTGGAGGTGGGCGGGCACGCCGTTACGGTCTGGCAGCGTCTGGACCCGGCACACGATCAACCCATCACCGTTTCCGAGCTCGGAAGCCTTCTCCGGGAACTGCACGCCCTGCCTGCTCCACCGGTGTCGTTGCCGGTACTGCGACCGCTCCAGGGCATCGAGCAATCCGTCGCCCGTTCGGAGATCCTGCACGGCAAGGAACAGGATCTGCTGATGGGCCGGCTCGAGACGCTTGCCGCCGGCTGGGAAGCGATGCGGTTTCCCCGCGGCACGAGCCTGATCCAGTCCGATCCGCAGATTCGCAACGCGCTCCGGCGTTTCGACGGCACGCCCGTACTCGCCGACTGGGACGGTGCCGCCCTGGGACCCCGCGAGTGGGACATCGCCACGGTCGCTGTCCACTGCCGCCGATTCGACCCACCCGGCCCGGGAGCCTTCGCCGATTTCACCGCCGCCTACGGCTGGGATGTCACCGCCTGGTCCCAGTTCGAGGAGCTGTGCCAGCTACGCGAGCTGCAGATGATTGCCACCAACGCCCGCAAGTCCCGCCCCGGGAGCGAGGCCGCCGACGAGGTGCATCGCCGGATCGCCGGCTTCGCCGACGACGGGGCGGACCTGCGCCGGTGGCGAATCCTCTGAACCGAACCTTCTAGAGGACGGACGGGCACCGTCCGTCCTCTAGGTGTCCGCCCAGTTCAGACACGGTGAGATACACGGTGGCCTACCGTCGTGTGTCTATTCCCGCTCCGTCATTCCAGCGATCGTGAACGTCAGAACACGTCGGCGAGCTGGTCCAGTTTGGGTCTTTTATGCATCCCGGGCGGCGACGACCTGGAGGTAGGCATGGCGAACAGCAGCATCTCGCCGTACGGGGACCGGGAGCGCAGGGAACACGTGCGAGCCGAGCCGACCAGTCACAGTGCACGGGAGGGGGGAGTGGTGCCCGCAATTGAGATCGTTCCCGGTCATGGTCGGATGTGCATCGACGACCCGGCGCGCGCCGCGCTCGCCGACCGCTACTGGTCACATCACGTACCGGCCCGGCGGACGATCGGGGCATGGGTGTTCCACCCACATGACAACGACCGCCGGTGCCAGGCCTGCCACGGATCGTGGCCGTGCGCAGCACGGGTGTGGGCCGAGCAGGTGCGGACCGAGCGATTGAGCTGGCCTGCTACCGGCCACCCAACAAGACCCACCACCGTCCCTGGCCAGTCGCCCTCGCCAGGGACCGCGAAACACGACCGCCTTCCTCCACCCGACGTCGCCCACCAGGCGGCGGCGGTGCGCGGCCGTGTTTCGCCGGCGGTAGCCGGATCCGGCAGTCCGGCACCGCCGCAAGTCACCGGGGAGGCGGTCCTGGACGGCCGCCTCCCCGGTGACCCGCCGAGCTGACCTGACAGCGACGACTTGGGAGGTATGCGTGACCCACAACAGCTGGCCGTACTGGAACCGGGATCGTAGGGAGAACATGCGCGCCGAGCCAATTGGCCAGGGTGCACCGTCCGAGCCGTACGCCGAGTTGTTCGCGGTGCTCGACCGGGCCGACGTGTCGGAGGCCGTCCGAGCGGCCCTCGCCCACGCGCTCAACCCGCCGCCTGCGCCGGCCGAGTCAGCCGAGCGACCGGACTTCGTCGATGCGCTGGTCGATCGGCTACTGACCGGCCGCGAGCGTGGGTCCTATCGGCCAGCAGTCAACAACGACTCGGGTACTCGGTACACCCTGCACCTGACCTTTCCAGCGGCTGACCTGGACGCGGCGCGGGAACAGGCCGCCTCGTACACCGAAGCTCTTATCGTGCTCCGACCCGAGGTGGGCCTCAGCCCGGCGCTGCTTTCTCGGGCCGACCAGTGGAACCACATCGCGCCGGTGACGTGCAGTTTGCGCGGCCCTGACGGCGAGCGGTGCATCCGACCCAACGACCACCTCGGCTGCCACCGAGACGACCTCGCCCTCGGTCTCTGCTGGAGCGACGACCAGTCGACCGATGATTGGCCCGGCGGCAACGAGAGTGACGACGGCTCGGCGGGCCGGCGATGAGTCGAGCCAGGGCGTGCGGCGTCGTTGGCCCGCCCGGTTCCTGGCGCAGCAATGCTCCTGAAGACATCGTGTTTTGGCAGGGAACGGTCATTGTTCAGTCGCACTGTTCGGCTGGTACGCCTATCGAGCGGGCGTAGGCAATGGCTTCGGCACGGCCTCGGGCGTCGGTTCTGCGGTAGATGAAGGTTTGCCGGAAAAGACGACATACTTCTGATCTTCTGTGTGGAAGTCGACGTACCAGCCAGGGCTGGCCAGAGCTTGAGCGAGCTGATTGGCAAGCCGATCGGGATCGCCGCGATCTGAGGCGAAGTCCACGATGGTCCACGTGTCCGGCTGACCTGGTGCCGGGTCGGGGTTTCGCCAGCGGGTAATCCTGTCGACGCGAAGGTTGAGACCTTCGAGCGTCACGTCGTGGCGCAGACTTTCGGTGATCAGGGCTCCCGCAAGCACGGCTCCCACCGTACGCGAATCTCGACCCCGCAGTTCGATGCGGAGACCGGATTCGCGAGATTGCGCAAGCACGCGGCCTTCGATGAATCATGCGGAAGAATCCATCCCGTGAATGTCCCGGAGCTCCTTCGTAGCGCCGCCGGTCAGGTGCCCCTGACCGCGACAGGTGCCGCTGGTGCGTCAGTCCTCGATGCGAACGAGTACCTCGAGTACGCGGAGTGGGAAATTGCATTCGACATCCTCGTGGAACTCGGAGACGGCTACCACGCCGAGGCTGCCTTCTGGGAACTTCTCGCCGAGGCTGCCAGGCTGATGGGGCGCTCCCGGACCGAGCGGTGGTGTCATTGGCGTCGTTTCGAAGCCGTACACGGTGTGCTCCGGGCAAACCTTCAGTTGGTGGATCCGGATGCCGCCGGCGGCCGTCGTACGCCGATTTCCGGCGGCGGACACTATCGACCGTTGTGGGACATCGGCGATGTGACGGCAACGGGTGACCCGGAGCTCTATGTTGCGCGGATCTGGGTCGAGGATCAGCCGATTCTTCGGCCCGGAGGCAAAGGGGTGGTTCGGCTGGCTCCGTTGAGCCCACGACCGTGGCGACGATTGGTAGCTGGTGATGTGATTGCGATGCACGAACGGATGCCGGTGGCTGGCGTCGCCACCGTCATCGAGGCTGGTTCAGGCGGTTCAAGGGCCTACTCGCGGTAGCTAGAGTGGAGACATCGACGAACGACAGATGAAGGGTAGCGGTGGCCGGAGGGGCATCCTGGGGTCCAGGCTGGACTGGGCAGCGGTGGGGGCACTCGGTGGGGTTGCTGCGGCCGTCATTGCCCTGCTCGCGTACGCGTTGCCGCCCGACCCTTATCCCACGCCGCCGGCTGCCGACCCGGGAGCGCAGCCAACTCCGGTGATCGACCCACCCGGTCCTGACCAACCCGAGCCAGATCCGACGACTCCCCGAACGCCAACCCCGCAGACATCCGACCCGCGACCCAGCCCGTCCTGGTCGCTGGTGCCGCTGCTTCCCGCCGGCTGTGAGGAGGCGCTTGCGGTGGTGGACAGGTACTACCGGACGGCGGGTTCGACCAGGCTGAGTCAGCAGGCCGCAGCGACTGAGGCGTACCAGGGAATGATGGGCGCGAGTCTGAACGCGGAGGGGGCCGTCCATACAGTGACGGTGGCGCTGTCGCAGAACTTCTCGGAGATGCGTTTCATATTGTCCGGCATGGTGTCGGGGGATTACGCGGCGGTGCAGGCCCGGACCCGACGAGATGCCCAAACACTTCGGGATGTCTGCGACGCCGATCCTTAACCACTCGCCCCAGTTCCTCCTGCCTAGGTATCGATGCGGGGCGAGGAGTCGGTTGACGTCGGCCTGTCAGCGAAACGTGAGGAGATCACACCACATGCCACCTCAGGAGTCGTCCATGGCGGATCAGGTGGCAGCCGCGGAGGAGCTCGTCACGCTATACCGACGACTGGTGGAGATCGAGCCCGACCGGCACCTTGTCGACCTCGGGCGAGCGTTGGGCAAGCTCAGCGCGGCGCTGACGAGGCTGCCGGACCGTTTCGACGAGCTGGTGGCAGCGCTGCGGGAGGAAATTGACGTCTATCGTCGGCTGGCCGACTCTGATCGTCGCTATCGCCCCCACCTGGCGGGCTCATTGCAGCATCTCGGCCTGACCCTGGCTGCACACGGTCATCCGGACGAAGCGCGCCGCATCGTGGAGGAAGCCACTGACTTGTATCGCGCACTCGCCAGCGCGGAACCAGAGACTTATCTTCCCAACCTGGCTTTGTCGTTGGCCAACCTCGGCAACCAATTGGCCGAGCTGGGCCAGCACGAGGAGGCCCTCGACTTTATACGGGAAGCGGTGGACCTGCACCGTGGGCTGGTTCGGGCCGACACCGATGCCGGAGGGCTCGCATTCGCGTCGTCGCTGACGGATCTGGGCATCAAACTCGGCGAAATGGGGAGTCATGAGGAGGCGGCCACCGTTCTCCAGGAGGAGATCGAGCGGTACCGGGCGGTTGCCGGCACACACCCCGGCGAGGGCCTGCTGAAGCACTGGGTGGCTTTAATGGCGTACCGCCACGAGCTTGCCGTGCTGGGCCGTGACGCTGACGCGCGGCGGTCTCTCCATGAGGCAATGGCCATGTACCACGTGCTTGTCCGGACCAAGCCGGATCTCATCGGGTTCTGCACGGCCGTGCTGTGGAAATACGGCCTTACCCTTACCCAGAACGACGGCCGGACTCGCCGTGGCCGCGAGCGCGGGGAGACGATGACCGAGCGGGCGACCGACAACCAACACCTGTTGGAGGCACTGACCCGCGCAGACGCGTTGACCGAACGTGGCGTGCGACTGGCGGGAGCCGGGCGCCTTACGGAAGCTCTGACGCTGCATGAGGAGGCTGTCGGCCTGTGCCGGCAGGTCGCCGCCGCCAACCCGAACGCGCTGCCCGAACTGGCGAGAACCCTGCACAACCTGGGTCTGGTGCGGGCGTGGTTGGGCAGGCACAGTGAAGCGCTCGAGGCCACCAGCGAGGCGGCCCGCTGCTACCGGAAAATGGACGTCTCCGCGCCCGGTAGCGTCGATGCGCGGCTTGCCGACACGTTGGACAGTCTGGGTGCCCGGCTCGCGGCGGTCGAACGCCACAGCGACGCGACGCGCGCCGCCGAGGAGTCCGTCGACCGCTACCGGCAACTGGTCAAGTCCGATCCCCATCGCTACTCGCCCATCCTGGCGCGGGCGCTGAACAATCTCGGTATCCGGCTGTGTGACGTCGGCCGTCACCCGCAGGCGCACGACGTTACCCGTGAAGCCGTCGCGGTGTATCGCCGGTTGTACCTGGCCGACCCCGGCACCCACCTCGCCGGTCTCCTGTCGAGCCTGGTCAACCTCAGCCTCCGGCTGGCCCGTCTGGACCGTCCCCAAGAGGCGGCGGCCACCACCGCGGAAGCTGTCGAGCTCGTTTCCGCAGTGAGCGATCTTCATCCCGCATACCACCTCGATGGTGTCGCCGAGTCCTTGGCCTGGCTCGGCTGGTATCTCGAGCAGCAGCGTCATCGCCACGAAGGGCACGCTGCCACGAAGGCGGCCGCCGCCCTTCGTCGATGACTGGCCGCCGGCTGACGGAGGGGACAGGGGCGACGGCAATGGGAGGCGACACGAGCCGGATCGCCGGCCACCGGTGGGATCTGAACGGCTGCACGGGTTGATTGTCAGTGCCCGAGCAGCCGTCGATGAAGCTTTTCCGACTCGCCGCTGTCCACGAATGGTTGGGCGGCGAGCCAGGCGGCGGCGACTGCACCGTCGCCCGCACGGGACAGTGCTGCGCCCGGCCAGCGGGCGGCGAGTGTCGCGGTGACGGACTCCGCCAACGGGGTGTCCCCGGTGAGCAGACCACCGCCGAGCACGATCGGCGTGGAGGCGTCCGATGGGCGTACCCGGGCGACGCTGTCGGCGAGGTGACTGGCCGCCTCGGTGACGATCGCGACCGCCGCCGGGTCGCCGTCGTGGTGGGCCCGGATGACCAGCGGGGCCAGGGCGGCCAGTTCCACCGCCGGTCGGCGGGTGACCACCTGGACCAGGGTGTCGACGGTGTCCCGGGGGTTGGCCGCGACCGCCGTCGACCCGAGCAGTTCGGCTAGCACGAGGGTGGAGAGCGGAGCTGGCTCGCGGTGGCAGTCGAGATCGGCCAGGGTCCGTTGTACGGCCGCCCGGCCCAGCCAGAAGCCGGAACCGGCGTCACCGAGCAGCCAGCCGTGGCCGTCGGCGGTCCGGTCGAGGGTCAGGTTGCGGACCTGGGCAGCGATCGCCCCGGTGCCGGCGATCAGCACCGTGCCGTCGGTGGCGGCGGTGCCCGAGGCGTACGCCACCAGCGCGTCGCCGTGCAGGGTGTAGGGGCAGCGTAGTCCGGTGTCCTGCCACGCCTGGTCGAAGGCGGCGCGACCGCGCGGGTCGGCCAGCAGTCGTCCGGCTCCGGCCAGACCGATGACCCCGGCACGGACGAGTTTCGGGTCGACGTGGGCCAGGGCTGCTCCGAGCGCCGCCCGGAGTTCGCCAGCAGCCCGTTCGGCGCCGTGACTGGTGGGGTTTCCGCCGCCGGCGCGTCCATCGCCGAGCCGGTCACCGCTCGCGGAGATGACCGCCGCCCTGGTTGACGTACCGCCCACATCGAGACCAACCACTATGGATTCGGATATTTGCGGCAAGGTGCCTCCAATGGCCGGCGTCGGACGGTGTCCATGCTGGTGGTTGGGGGTCTACGGGGCAAGGGCGCAGCCGGCGTCGGCGGTCGACTCCAGGTAACAGTTTGAAAACTTCATCCACGGCCTTGACAGCAGGGGGCCTTTAGTAAGAACTTTTACCACTAACGATAAATATTGTTTCCAGATTGGTGATCATCATGGTGGAGCGATCGGCGGAGACCAACGCGGGGTCCGCGATGGTCGATGCTGAGCCCCTCGACCGGCGGATCGCCATCGGCGGACGTTCCGCCACAGACAGCGTGCTGGCCCGGATCCGGTCCCGGTTGCCGGAGTTCACCGGGGCCCTGCAACGGGTCGCCGAACAGGTGCTCACCGCCCCCGAGGCCGCCGCCCGGGCCACCATCGTCGAGCTGGCCGAGCGCAGCGGCACCTCGCCGGCCACCATCACCCGGTTCTGCCGGGCGATGGGATTCGAGGGCTACGCCGGGCTGCGGCTGGGCATAGCGGCGGAGACCGGCCGCGCCCGCTCCGCCGGTTGGACCGTCGACATTGGACGGGAGATCCAGCCCAGCGACCCGCTGGACCGGGTTCTCGACCAGATCATGGCTGCCGACACCCGGGCCATGCACGACACCGCCGCCCTGCTGGACCTGGCCGAGGTCGAACGCGCCGCCGACGCCATCGCCGGCGCCGACCGGGTGAACATCTTCGGAGCCAGCGGCAGCGCCCTGGTCGGCGAGGAGATGCAGTTCAGCCTGCACCGCATCGGCGTACCCGTGTGGGCGTGGAACGACGTGCACGAAGGGCTGGCCAGCGCCGCGCTGCTCCGTCCCGGGGACGTGGCGCTGGGCATCTCGCACAGCGGGCAGACCCGCGAGACGATCGAGATGCTCGCCGAGGCGGCCAGCCACGGTGCCACCACCGTGGTCCTGACCAGTTTTCCCCGGTCCGCGTTGGCCGAGTTGGCCGACATCGTCCTGCTCACCGCCGCCCAGGCGACCACGTTTCGGCCGGACGCGCTCTCCGCACGACACCCACAGCTGGTCGTACTCGACCTGCTCTACATCGCGGTCGCCCAGCGTACGCACGACCGGGCCCACGCCGCGTTCCAACGCACCGCACAGGCCGTCGATGGGCACAAGGCCGGAAAGGGGGCGGGATGACCAACACCCCCGTGGCTGACGTACCCGTGGCACCCGACGGTCACGGCAGTTCCATCTCATCCGATCCCCTACTGAGGAGAGACGAAGATGTCCGTTAACCCCGAGAGTGCGGCGGACCTGAGCCGTCGCACCGTGCTGCGCCGCGCCGCAGCCGTCGGCATGCTCGCGACCCCGGCCGCCGGCCTGCTCACCGGCTGCGTCGGCGGTGGCAACGACGAGCCGACCGACCAGGCCGAGGGCGAGAAGACCGCGGACAACCCGCTGGGCGTCAAGGCGGACGCCGAGCTGGAGGTCGTGATCTTCAACGGCGGTCTGGGCACCAAGTACGCCACCGACGTGCACGTCCCGTCGTACAAGGCCAAGTTCCCGCAGGCGAACGTCAAGTTCTCCCAGGCCGAGGAGATCGCCACCGTTCTCCAGCCCCGGTTCACCAGCAACACCCCGCCGGACATGGTGAACAACGCCGGGTCGAAGCTGATGGACCAGGGCGCGCTGGTGCAGGCCGGTCAGGTGCAGGACCTGACCGAACTCTTCGAGGCCGACTCGCTGGACATCCCGGGCAAGAAGGTCAAGGACACGCTGATCCCGGGCACCATCGAGCAGGGCAGCTTCAACGGCAAGCCGTACGTGCTCAACTACGCCTTCACCGTCTACGGACTCTGGTACGACAGCGCGCTGTTCGAGAAGAACGGCTGGGTCGCGCCGAAGACCTGGGCCGAGTTCACCGCACTCTGCGACAAGATCAAGGCGGCGGGCATCACGCCGTACTCGTACGCCGGAGCGAACGCCGCCTACTACCAGTACCTGGTGATCCTGACCAGCGCTGCCAAGATCGGCGGTCCGGACGTCCTCAAGAACATCGACAACCTGGAGCCCGGTGCCTGGACCAACGACGCGGTGAAGCAGGCCGCGGCGGCCTGGGCCGAGATCGGTGCCAAGTACGGCAGCAAGGCGCACCTCGGCCTCAAGCACACCGAGGTCCAACTCCAGCAGAACCAGGGCAAGGTCGCCTTCTACCCCAGCGGTTCCTGGCTGGAGAACGAGCAGGCCAAGGACACCCCGCCGGCCTTCAAGTACGCGGTCATGCCGATCCCCAGCGTCACCGCCTCGGACAAGCTGCCGCAGACGGCGATCTTCGCGTCGGCCGGTGAGATGTACTTCGTCTCCTCGAAGGGCAAGAACCCGCGCGGCGGCATGGAGTACCTGCGGCACATGCTCTCCAAGGCCGGCGCCAAGGGCTTCACCGAGCTGACCAAGGTGCTCACCGTGGTGCAGGGCGCGGTCGACGGCGTCGCCGTCTCGCCCGGCCTGACCAGCGGCAACGCCATGCTCACCGCCGCCGGCAGCGACTACTTCAGCTACCGCTGGCCCGACTGGTACAAGAAGCTCGACGACGAGGCCCGGGCCGCCACCAACGAGCTGATGTTCAACGGCGGCAGCGCGGACAAGTTCTGCGAGCGCATGCAGAAGGCCGCCGACGCGGTGAAGAACGACCCGTCCATCGAGAAGTTCAAGCGCTGAGCGGAGCGTAGGGGATCATGCGGTACGGCAGGTACCCGTTCATTGTCGGCTTCCTAGCCGCACCGGTCGCGATCTACGTGACCTTCGTCATCGCACCGTACGCCCAGGCGTTCTACCTGGCGATGACCAACTGGCGTGGGGTGAGCGCCAACCCGAAGTTCATCGGGCTGCAGAACTTCGAGCGGTTGCTGCAGGACGACATCTTCTGGAAGGCGGTCCGCCACCACGGCCTCCTGCTGCTTGCCGTACCGCTGATCACCATCGCGATCGCCCTCTTCTTCGCGTTCATGCTCAACGTCGGAGGGGGCAGTCGACGGGGGGAGATGACCGGGGTCTGGGGGTCGAAGTTCTACCGGGTGGTGTTCTTCTTCCCCCAGGTCCTGGCCGTGGTCATCGTCGGTGTCATCTTCAGCCGGGTATACGCGCCCGACGAGAGTGGCCTACTCAACGGTGTCCTCACCGCGGTGGGCCTGGATCCGGTGCTGTTCATGGCGGATCCGGACATCGCGTTGTGGTCCATCGTCGCCGTACTGATCTGGCAGGCGGTCGGCTTCTACGTGGTGCTCTTCTCCGCCGGCATGTCGTCGGTGCCCAAGGAGATCTACGAGGCGGCGACCATCGACGGAGCCACCGGGAGCAGCATGTTCTTCCGGGTCACCCTGCCGTTGCTGTGGGACACCCTGCAGGTCGCCTGGGTCTATCTGGGGATCGCGGCCTTCGACGCCTTCGCCATCGTGCAGGTGCTCTCCGTCGACCAGGGCGGCCCGGACGGTGCCACCACGGTGCTCGGCATGGAGATCTACCGCAACGCCTTCAGCTACTCGCAGTTCGGCTACGCCTCGGCCATGGGCGTCGCGTTGTTCTTCCTGACGATCACGTTCGCCGCGCTCACCCTGCGCGTCAGCAAGCGTGAAACGATCGAGCTCTGAGCGGGACCCGAGATGACGACTAATAGCGAACCGATCGCGCCGGCGCCGCCGGCGAAGTCCTCGACCCGGCCGCCGGCGGGCCGCAACCAGCCAGCCGGTGGCCGTGGGAACGCGGCCACTCAGCAGAAGTCGGAGGTACGGTTCCTTTCCGGCCTGGGGCACATCGCCCTGCTGGTGTGGGCCATCCTGGTCATCGCACCGCTGCTGTGGACGTTCCTCGCCTCCTTCAAGAGCAACACCGAGATCTTCCTCGGCAACCCGTTCGCCCTGCCCGACTCGTTCAGCTTCGCCAGCTACGGCCGAGCCTGGAGCGAGGCGAACGTCGGGCGGTACTTCCTCAACAGCGTCTTCGTGGTGACGTTGAGCACCGCCGGGACGATGCTGTTCGGCGCGATGGCCGCGTACGTGCTCTCGCGCTATCGGTTCTTCGGCAACCGGGCGATCTACTACCTGTTCGTGTCGGGGCTGGCGTTCCCGGTGTTCCTGGCGCTCGTGCCCCTCTTCCTGATCGTCAACAACCTGGGCCTGCTCAACACCTACACCGGCCTGATCCTGGTCTACATCGCGTACTCGCTGCCGTTCACCGTGTTCTTCCTGGCCGCGTTCTTCAAGACGCTGCCCAACTCGGTGGCCGAGGCCGCGATGATCGACGGCGCGTCGCACACCCGGCTCTTCTTTCAGATCATGATGCCGATGGCGAAGCCAGCGCTGGTCAGCATCACGATCTTCAACATCATCGGCCAGTGGAACCAGTACCTGCTGCCGGTGGCGCTGATGCAGGGGCAGGGCGCCGACCAGAAGTGGGTGTTGACCCAGGGCATCGCCAGCATCTCGACGGCGGCCGGCTACGAGGCGGACTGGGCGGCGCTCTTCGCGGCGCTGACCATGTCGATCCTGCCGATGATCATCGTCTACGGATTCTTCCAGCGGCAGATCCAGAACGGGTTGACCGCTGGCGCGGTGAAGTAGCCGCTCGGCGTACCTGTCGGAGGGACCGGGCGGCCGCGCCCGTGGCGGGCAGTGTCGTAGGGGCCGGGCAATGTCGTAGGGGCCGGGCAGAATCGCGTACGTGCTGGTGGCGGTGATGCCCGACGAGGGCGGTGGGGGGCAGTTGCGGCCGTTGGCCGCCGACGGTCGCCCCACCGGCCCCATCGAGACCGTCCCGGACCTGGCCGCCGTCGTCGCCCGGCGGGAGAGCACCGACCGGCCACGCTGGGTCTGGCCGGCCACCAGCACGACCTATCCGGCCCTGCTGCGGGCCGGCGTCCGGGTCGACCGCTGCCACGACGTCGAACTGACCGAGTCGTTGCTGCTCGGATACGCCGGCCGGTGGGGCGAACCCCGGGGCCTGCCAGCCGCTTGGGCCCGGCTCACCGGTGCGCCGGTGCCGGCCGACCCGCCACCCCGACCGGCTGCCCCGCCCGGTGACGGTCAGGCCGCGCTCTTCGATGCCCTGCCGGGTCCGCCGGCCGTCGGGCTGGACGCCCTGGTACGCGTCTACGCCGACCAGCATGCCCGGATCGAGGCGACAGCCGAGGCGGGACGGTTCCGGCTGCTGGTCGCCGCCGAGTCGGCCGGTGCGCTGGTCGCCGTCGAGATGGCCGCCCACGGGCTGCCCTGGCGGGTCGACGTGCACGAGGAGATCCTGCTCGACCTGCTCGGCGAGCCGTCACCGGTGGGCGGGCCACCCCGCCGGCTGGCCGAGCTTGCCGCCCAGATCGCCGAGGCCTTCGGCGTACGGCAGTTGCACGCCGATTCCCCCGCCGAGCTGCTGCGCGCCTTCGCCCGCGCCGGGGTGGAGTTGCCCAACACCCGCAGTTGGGTGCTGCGGAAGGTGGACCATCCGGCGGTGCCACTGCTGCTGGAATACAAGGAGCTCTACCGGATCTGGACGGCGCACGGCTGGGCCTGGCGAGACACCTGGGTACGCGACGGCCGGTTCCGCCCGGAGTACGTACCCGGTGGGGTGGTCTCCGGTCGGTGGGCGACCCGGGGCGGTGGCGCGTTGCAGATCCCCAAGGTGATCCGCCGCGCGGTGGTGGCCGATCCGGGTTGGCGGTTCGTGGTTGCCGACGCGGGGCAGTTGGAGCCGCGGGTGCTGGCGGCGGTCTCCGGTGACGCCCGACTGGCTGCGGCGGCGGGCGCGGGTGATCTCTATGCCGCGCTGGCCCGGCAGTCCTTCGACGGTGACCGGGGCCGGGCCAAGCTTGCCCTGCTCGGTGCCATGTACGGCCAGACCGGTGGCGCGGCGATCCCCGCCCTGGCGGCGCTGCGGCGCAGCTATCCGACGGCGTTCGACTACGTGGAGACGGCCGCTCGCACGGGTGAGGGGGGTGGCCTGGTGCGGTCCTGGCTGGGGCGTACCTGCCCGCCGGCGTCGGTCAGCATCGGTGATGCGGCGGGGGAGGGAAGCGACTTCGAGGTGGCCGCCGGGGCCGATCCGTACGGCCCTCGGGCGCGGGCGGCGGCACGTTCCCGGGGGCGGTTCACCCGTAACTTCGTCATCCAGGCCACCGCCGCCGAGTGGGCACTGGCGCTGCTGGCCACGCTGCGCGGGGCGCTGGCCGACAGTTCGGCGGAGTTGGTCTTCTTCCAGCACGACGAGGTGATGGTGCACTGTCCACAGGAGCAGGCCGAGCGGGTCGCGACGCTGGTCACCGAGGCCGGGCAGCGGGCCGGTCGGCTGCTCTTCGGCACGACGGCAGTGCGGTTTCCGCTCGATGTTTCGGTGGTCGACTGCTATGCCGACGCGACATAGCGGACCAATTCCCTCAAATCCCGACACCCCTCCGTTAAGCGGATCGTTGGGTTCGGTGTGCGTACGACGGGTCCGGCGCAGCGCGCCGAGCCCACGGGCCAGGAGGGAAGTGGCGCAGCTGAGCCGGATCGCAGGAATGATCATTGCGGCGGGTGGTGGCCGCCGCATCGGTGGCCCCGAAGCGCTGCTGCACCAGGGGGAGAAACCGCTGGTGAGACAGGTGCTGGAGACGGTACGGAAGGCCGGGTGCGACCCACTCGTGGTGGTCCTCGGTGCCGCCGCCGACCAGGTACGGGCAACTACCGACCTGACCGAGGCGACGGTGGTCGTCAACCGGTCCTGGGGGACCGGGATCGGATCGTCGATGCGCAAGGGGCTGGACGCATTGCGCGCTCCAGACGTCGAGGCCGTGGTGGTGGTGCCGGTGGACATGCCGGGGCTGACCGTGGCGGCGATCCGGCGGGTTATCGCGCTGCCGTACCCGGATGTGCTGGTCTGCGCGACCTACGACGGACTCCGCGGCTACCCGATGCTCTTCGGGCGGCGGCACTGGGCCGGCATCTCGACGTTGGCCAACGCAGACGTGGGAGCGCGACCCTACCTGCTGGCCCACAAGAAGCAGATCGTGGACATCGCGTGTGACACGGTCGCCGACGGGTGCCGGGTGGACAGTCCCGAGCTGATGGCTCTGTGGGGACTGACCGTGCCACCACAGCGGGTCGGGGTGTAGACCGGGTCCGGTAGCGTGAGTCCGTGTCGGACTCGATCTCCCTCGTGGTGGCTTTCTTCTCCCCGTTCGCGCTGTTGCTGCTGATCCTGCTCGTCAGCCGACGCCCGAAGCGACGCATCGATCTGGTGCCGCCAGCAGAAGGCGATCCGCGCACGGTGGCGGAGCAGGTCGAGGCGCTGCTTCGAGCCGACAAGAAGATCCCTGCGGTCAAGCTGGTCCGTGAACGGACCGGACTGTCCCTGCGGGACGCGAAGGAGGCCGTCGACGCCATCGAACGGGGCGGAGCCCAGGCGATGCCTGGGCTCGGCAAGCTACCGTTCACCCCGGCGTCGCCCGGCTCGTCGCTGTCCGATGTGCCGCCGACGGTGCTCGATCAGGTACGGGCCCTGGCTCTCCAGGGCCGGAAGATTGAGGCGATCAAGGTGCTGCGCCAGCACACCCGCCTCGGCCTCAAGGAGGCCAAGGAAGCGGTCGAGCGACTGTAGATCCGGCCGCGCTCAGATTTCGATGTTGAACCGGCGCAGGATCGATGGGGCCAACAGTCCAGCTGCGGAAAGCACCGACAGCACCGTGAAGACGGTACGGAGCACGACCACCTCGACCTTGCCGCCGACCTTCACCGCGTACTTGTTCGGGATGCCGATCATGCGCCACATCCGCCGTCCGATGGGAATCGGCCAGAGGATCGGCACCCCGGCGCTGGTGATCATGTCGCCCAGGATGTGCACGATGCAGCCGACCCCGACCGCGAGACCGAGCATCGGATAACCACGGTCGTCGGGCAGGTGCAGATAGGTGAAGTACGCCGCTGCCAGGGAGACCAGCGTGACGATCACCCAGCCGGCCCGCTTGGCCCACTCGTCGAAGAGTCCGCGCAGCGCCAGCCCGATCATGAAGAACAGGATGCCGATGACCGCCCACTTGCCGTACGCGGTGCACAGTGCGGTGGTGCCCCAACCCACCAGCAGGGTGAACGGGATGGTGTGGGTGAGCGTACGGTGTCCGTTGTTGCGGTGTGGATCCTTGCTCAGCTTGGTAGCGTGGTAGACGCCGAGCGAAATTTTTTCCATCACCTCGGCGATGAACAGCGACACCACGCCGAAGGTCCGGGCGACGGTCGCGCCGCCCTGGTTCTTGGTCACCTTGCCGGAGAGGTCCAGATCGGGGAAGAGCGCGCCACCGGCACAGACCGCAGTGCCGACGGCTATCTCGATCGGCGACTGCTCAAGCCCGGCGAACTGCTGCAGCGCTAGCGATCCGGTCAGCCAGACGGCGGCACCGGACAGCGCATGGGATGGTCCCATCATCGTCGTTCATTCCTCCCCAAGATCTGCCCGCAGGCTACGCCACTGTGTCAGAGGGGAGGCGCGCGAGCAATTCGCCGCGCTTCCACAGTGGAGAGACCCGGGACGGCGTCGGTGGAGCGCCTCCTAAGCCCTTGCCGTACGCGGGTCGTGGCGTCGAACCCCGAGCCTCGCGACGGCCGCCCGTACGGCCATCCGCCCGGCTCGCCGGAAGCCGTACTCGTTGGAGTCGACCTCGTGCCACTGGGCCTGCATGAGTGCGGCAACGACTGCCAGCGCGTCGGGGCCGCTTCCCGGTAGCGGTTCTGTCAGATGGGGCTCGACCTCGCCGGACAGCTCGCGCCTGATGCCGTCGGCTACCGCCTCGGCGAACTCGACCGGAAGGTCTTCCCCGCCGAGTCGTGGCGGATCAAGAACTTTCGCGAAGCGGGATGCCACGGACGATCGCCACGGCGATCTGACAGAACTGTTCCATGTCGGGGGTGAAGTCCGGGGCGACCTCCGAGGGCAGCGCGAGTCTGGTTTCGACCAACAGCCGACGACAGACGTCCTCGATGGGTTCACCGGTGTAGTTGGCACGGACCAGGTCGGTGGCGGTACGTAGGGCGAGGCGGAGTTGCTCCTCAGTGGGACTGCCGGTCTGCCGCGCGGGGTTGGCCCTGGCCGTTTCCAGCGAGACGGGTGGCTCCGACATGGTTCTCTCCCTTCCTGAGACCGGGATCCTCCGCCACTCGGCGGCGGTGATCTCGGTGCCGGGTCCAGGTCGGTCAGACCATTTCCGGTACGGCGGTGACCCGGACGGAGTACGACGGCGTTTCGGCGACCTCCTCCCGGAGAGAGAGCCGGCGCAGTTGCCGGTCGTCGACATAGAGGGCGACATCGACGAGTACCCCGAGATGCCGCAACCCAATGTGCGACACCCGCTTCTTGTCCTGGAGGACTGCGCAGATCCCGCCCAACAGACTGGCGCTGTCGGCGGTGCGATGCCCGGGCGGGCCGTACAGGACGACGTCCAGCTCGACCGGGCCGGTTAGCGGGATCCAGCCGCTCTGCTGTGCCGCGCCGCAGGCGGCCTGGAGCAGGGCCCGGACCCGGGCGGCCTGGCGATGCCCGGCCGCGAAGATCGATAGTGCTTCGGTTTGGGCCGGGGGAAGGCCGGTGACCTCGAACGACAGGGCGAGCGTGCGGGTGTCCGGCACGGCAGCACCTCCTCGTTGATGACGATCCTGCCGAAGGGACCGCCGGGACGGGACGCGTTTCGCCGATCAGGCGTACGCCGGGCCCAGGAGCATGTCGACATCGACGGCGACCGGCCGAAGGGCGCGCAGTTTCTCGGACACGGTAACCGAATGAGGCGCCTGCGGTACATGCCGTGTTGGCCGGGTCGGCGGGGGCGGAGGTTTATCGCCGAGAGACCCGGGTAGTCGCGATGGCTTTTGCCATCCGATGGTGGCCCGTACGAACACAGAGAAGGGGATCTTCGATGGACGGCCGTACCAAGGTAGCGGTGATCTATTACAGCGCGACCGGGATCACCTATCAGATGGCCCTGGCAGCGGTCGAGGGCGCCGAGCAGGCCGGTGCCGAGGTCCGGTTGCGTAAGGTGCGGGAACTTGCCCCGGAGGAGGCGATCCGGTCGAACTCCGGCTGGCACGCCCACCGGTTGGAGACCCAGGACGTGATGGAGGTGGAGCTGGACGACCTCACCTGGGCCGACGTGGTGATCTTCGGGACCCCGACCCGGTACGGGGTGATGGCCGCCCAGCTCAAGCAGTTCATCGACACCAGTGGACCGCTCTGGAGCCAGGGCGTGCTGGTCAACAAGGTCTACGCCGGCTTCTGTTCGACCGCCACCGCCCACGGTGGCCAGGAGGCGACCCTGCTCTCCATGTTCAACGTCTTCTACCACTGGGGCGGGATCGTGGTCACCCCCGGTTACGTCGAGCCCAGCCAGTTCATCTCCGGCAACCCGTACGGCGGCTCGCACACCAGCAACAACGGCGAGACGGCACCGGACGAGGTGGCCCGGACCGCGACGGCGCTGACCGCCCGCAGGGCGGTGCAGATCAGCACGGCCCTGCGGGCGGGCCTGGCCCAGTAGCCCTTGCGTCAGGCGGTCGGGTGTGTCGATGCCGGCACGGCCGGCAGCAAGCCGGTCGGGGCGGGCAGCAATTGCGTCAGTAGCTCCGCCAGCACCAGCATCCCGTCCTGGCTGAGTACCGACTCGGGGTGGAACTGCACCCCGGCGAAGGTCGTCCCGCGCAGGGCGTGCACCGTACCGTCGTCGGCGTCGCGGGCCACCCGGACCGGCCCGTGGCTCGTGGTGATCACGTCAGACTCGGCCAGGGCGGTGTACGTGGCGTAGAACCCGACCCGGCGGCGCGCGCCGAAGAGGTCGATCTCCCGCTGCAACCCCTGGTAGGGCAGGGCACGGCGATAAAGGCGCAACCCGAGCAGCCCGGAGAGCAGCTGGTGCCCCAGGCAGATGGCCAGGGTGGGGTGGCCGCCGTCGAGCAGCGCGCCGAGCAACGTACGCAGGGTGGTCATCTTCGGGTCGTCCGGCCTGGTCGGGTCACCCGGCCCGGGACCGACCACGGTCAGGTCGAACCCGGTCGGGTCACCGATGCGGTGCCACGGCCGCAGCTCGGTGGCCAGCCCCAGCGCCCGCAGCTGGTGGGTCAGCATGCCGGTGAAGGTGTCCTCGCCGTCGACGATCAGTACCCGGCGACCGGCGAGCGTCGGCACCACCGCCTCGCCTTCCGCACGCTGCTCCAACCAGAACCGGGCGAGCCGGTCGTTGCGGGCAACCAGCGCGGCGCGGACCGCCGGATCGTCGGCCAGTCGAGTCGCCGGGGCGGCGGTGCGGGCCGGCCCGTTGGTCGTTCGTACCCCGAGCGCGGCCAGCACCCCGGCGGCCTTGGCGTGGGTCTCGGCCACCTCGCCCGCCGCCGTGGAGTGCCGCACCAGGGTCGCGCCGACCCCTACCCGCAACTCGCCATCGGGTGAGATCTCCGCCGTCCGAATCATGATCGGCGCGTCCAGGGTCTGCTGACCGGCGGCGTCCCGGCCGAGCAGGGCGAGCACCCCCGCGTAGTAGCCCCGACCGGTCCGCTCGTGCCGGGCGATCACCCGACAGGCGTTCTCCATCGGGCTGCCGGTGACGGTCGGGGCGAACATGGTCTCCCGCAGCACGTCCCGTACGTCCAGCGAGCCCCGCCCGGCCAGCAGGTACTCGGTGTGGCTGAGCTGGGACATCTCCTTCAGGTACGGCCCAATCACCTGCCCGCCCCGGTCGGCCACCGTGGCCATCATCTTGAGTTCCTCGTCGAGCACCATGTACAGCTCGTCGATCTCCTTCGGGTCGGCAAGGAACCGCAGCAGCGCGTCGTGGTCGGCCGGCCCGTCCGGGTGCCGGAACGTACCGCTGATCGGGTTCATCATCACCAGACCGTCCTCGACGCTGACGTGCCGTTCCGGGGTGGCCCCGACCAGCGTCCGGGTGCCGGTGTGCACCAGGAACGTCCAGTAGGCGCCCCGCTCACCGGTCAACAATCGGCGCAACGCGGCCAGGGCCGAGGCCAGGACCGGGCCGACCAGTCGCGCCCGGTAGGTGCGGTGGATGACGAAGTTCGCCCCCGCCCCGCGTCCGATCTCGTCCCGCAGCACCCGCTCTACGATCTCCCCGTACTCCTGGTCGGAAAGGTCGAAACCACCCGCCTCGGTACGGACCGGCACGTCGGGCAGCACGGTCAGCGCCTCGTCCAGTGGGATCAGGTCGTGGGCGGTCACGGTCAGGTACTCCAGCGGGGTGCCGTCGTCGACGTGGGCGAACCCCCGCTCGCCGACCTGCCGGAATGGCACCAGAGCCAGCGTGGCCGGCCCACCTGGGCGCTCGGGCAGGGGAAGATCGGCCAGCCGGTCGACGGCGTGCGTCGTACCGGTGAAGACCTCCAGGTGGGCCGCGCCCTCGCGGCGGATCAGGGCGAACGGACCGGGGTCGCGGCCGGCGGCCAGCGTGGCGAGCAGGTGCGATAGCAGCTTCATGGTGTCGTTTCCTCGGGCCGAGGGCCGTCCGGCGGGGGAGCCGGACTGCGTGGGAAACGCCGACGGCCGCCTCGCTGGGCGGCCGCGTGGGAGAAGCTACGCGCGAACGATGGCCGCCGGGCAGGCGGGCCACCAGGAGATCAGTCGCACGAGCACGGGCCCACCATACGGCGTACGCCGGGCCGGCGGAACCCCGGCGGGCCGAGGCGTCCACCTGTTGGGCGGGCCGCCGGCACCGGTGCTGGCAAGTCGCTGGTGCCGACCGGGGCTTGGTGGGGGCCTTCGGCGGGTACGGTGTCCGGCGATGAACATTCTCGCCCTCGACTTGGGCACCTCCTCGGTACGGGGACTGGTGCTGGACTCCGACGCCGTGCCGCGGCCCGGTGCGCTGGCCCGTCGTCCGGTGACCGTGGTGACCACCAACGAGGGGGCGGCGACGCTGGACGGGCCGGGCTACCTGGCCGCGCTGATCGAATGCCTCGACGAACTGGCCAGCGCCGGACACCTGGACGGCGTCGAGTTGGTGGCCACCGCCGCGCAGTGGCATTCCGTGGTGCCGTTGGACTCCGGCGGCGCACCGCTGGGGCCGGTGCTGACCTGGCTCGACACCCGTCCTGAGCCGTTGGCCGGGGCCACCGGGCCGGCCGACCCGGCCGCCTTCCACCAGCGCACCGGCACCTGGTGGCACCGCTTCTACTGGAGCGTACGGCTGCCCTGGCTACGCGAACGCGCCGATGTCGGCCTGGCCCACTTCGTCGGACTGGTCGAGTACGTCTTCGGTCGCCTGCTCGACGAGTCGCCCATGTCGATCTCGCAGGCCTCCGGTACCGGGCTGCTCGATCTGCGCACCCTCGACTGGGACGCCGAGGCGTGCGAGTTGGCCGGCGTCCGGGCCGGGGAGTTGCCGGCGCTGACCCCGGCGGGCTGGACCGGTCGGCTGCGACCGGACCTGGCCCGGCGCTGGCCGGCGTTGCGGTCCGCGCGCTGGGCACCGCCGCTGGGCGACGGCGCGGCCTCCAACATCGGGTCCGGGTGCGTCGGCCCGGGGCGGGCCGCGGTCACGGTGGGCACCTCTGCGGCCGTACGACTGGCACAGCCGGCACCGGCCGGGGATCCGCTGCCACCGTTGCCGGCCGGGCTGTGGCGTTACCGGGTGGATCAGGACCACATCGTCACCGGCACCGCCTATTCGGCCGGGGGTAACCTGTTCGCCTGGGCCAAGCGGGAGCTACGGCTGCCCGAGGGGCCCGCGTTGGACGCGGCCCTGGCCAGCCGCCCACCGGGCAGCGGCCCGCCGGTCGACGTCCGGCTCGGCGGTGACCGGCCACCCGGGCTGGCCCCGGCCGGTTCGGGGCAGTTCTCCGGCCTCAGCTTCGGCACCACGGCCGTAGACCTGCTCACCGGCTTGATGAGCGCGTTGAGTCGGCAGGTCGCGGCGGATCTCGCCGACATCGAGTCCACTGTGGGAGATCCGGTGGAGGTGGTCCTCGGCGGTGGTGCCCTTGCCGCGTCGTCGTGGTGGCGACGGACCTTCGCGGCGGCGCTGGCGCCGCGCACCGTACGGCACGAGCCCAATCCGGAGATCGGCGCGACCGGTGCGGCCCTGGTGGCGATCGGTCGGATCGGCGGAACGGCCGGCCCCGGTGACATCGGCCGGACGGACGATCAAGGGGCGCGGGCAACGACAGAACGGCACCGGTCACAGTATCCTGCCTGAGTCGAACCACAGGTCGGGCCATCGATCACGATGCCGTTCCGGGTCGGATGGTACGTCTTGGAGGCATGTTGAGCGCTGGCCCGGATCCCGCTTCCGGTGCGGAGTCGTCCCAGCCCCGTCGGCGTCTCGACGTACGGGTGATGCCACATCGACGGCGTTCCCCGCTGCGGCTACGTGACTGGCGGATGCGGACCAAGCTCGGTGCGGTGCTGATCCTCCCCTCAGTCGCGTTCCTGGTGCTCGCCGGAGTGCAGACCAACGTCCTCATCGGACGAACTAACGTGCTCGGCGACTTCGCTGAGCAGGTCGAGATCGGGCGGCCGATCAGCGCACTGCTACACGAGCTGCAACAGGAGCGGGCACGTACCGCCGGGGAACTGGCCGGTCTCCGGTTCGCCCAGCCCGGTCAGGCCGACTCCGGTGCGGCGGTGGCGGCGCTGGATCCGCTCTACCAGCAGACCGACGAGGCGATCAGCCGATTCCGGGCTGCCGCTAAACCACTACTCGGCTCCGATGTCTCGTGGCGGGTGGCCTACTCCCGGGCCGACGAGGCACTCAACCGGCTCGGCGACGTACGGGCTGCGGTGCCGGCCGTCATGCTCAGCACCGAGACCGTGTTGGGCAACTACAGCCGCGCGATCGAGGCGCTGCTGTCCCTGCTGGCCGAGCCCTCGCCCGGCTCCGACCAGCCGGAGCTGACCGAGGCGGTGTTGCGGTACGTCCAGCTCGCTCGGGTCAAGGAGGTCGGCTCCCGGATCCGGGCCCAGCTCTACGGTGCTGGCCGGGCCCGCGCCTACGGGCCCGAGGACCAGATGATCCTCGGCGAACTGCGATCGCAGCAGCTCGCCGCGCTCGCCGAGTTCCGGGTCGTGGCGACCGATCAGCAGATACGGCGGTACGACGAGATATCCGTCGACCCGGGATTCCTCTCCGCCCTGCGGATGGAGGCGAGCACCATTCCCGCCGAGACCGGTGCTCCGGCCGTTCTCGAACCGGAATCCTGGTGGACGGCGAGCGAACAACGCGCCGCCCTGCTGGGCCAGGTCGAGACGGCGGTACTGACCGACGCGGTGACGCTGGCGGACGCGCGTAGCGTCGCCCAGTTGCGTCGTACCCTGCTGGTTGCCGGTGGGGTACTGGCGGTGCTGGCGGGCGCGGTGCTCGTCTCGATCGTTATCGGTCGGTCCATCGCCCGGTCCTTGCGAATGCTGCGTAACCAGGCGTTGCGGGTCGCCCAGGTCGAGCTGCCCGAGGCGCTGGACCGGCTGCGCCAGGTGCACTCCGGAGTGTCGGAGATCGAGGTACCGCCCGCCGACGTGCGGGCGATGGACGAGATCGGTGAGGTCGCCGAGGCGTTCGTGGCGGTGCATCGCAGCGCGGTTACCGTAGCCGTCGAGCAGGCAGTCATGCGGCGCAACGTCAGCGCCATGTTCGTCAACCTCGCCCGCCGGAGCCAGGTGTTGGTCGAGCGGCAGTTGGAACTCCTCGACGACCTGGAACGGGAAGAGGACGATCCGGACCAGCTGGACAGCCTTTTCAAGATCGACCATCTGGCTGCCCGAATGCGGCGTAACGACGAGAGCCTGCTGGTGCTCGCTGGCTCCGAGCCCACCCGACGTCGGGGTCGGCCGGTGCCGCTGGCCACGGTGATGCTCGCCGCGACCGCCGAGATCGAGCAGTACCAGCGGATCCGACCCGCGACCACCGGCCGGTTGCACATTGTCGGTCACGCCGTTCCCGACCTCGTGCACCTGCTGGCCGAACTGTTGGAGAACGCCACGTCGTTCTCGCCGCCGGACACCGTCGTGCGGATATCCGGGCATCCCCATGGGCGGGACGAGGCGGTCATCGAGATCGTCGACGAAGGACTGGGCATGAGCCCGACCGCCATCGAGGCGGCGAACCAGACGCTTGCCTCCCCGCCCGCCGCCGATGTCTCCGCCTCCGAGCGGATGGGCCTGTTCGTCGTCAGTCACCTTGCCGCCCGCCAGAACATTCGAGTACGCCTGGGTGCCGCTGGGCGAGGTGTCACTGCCGCCATCTGGTTGCCGACCGCCCTGCTCGCTCCCGCTGATCAGCAGGAGTCGGAGCACCGGCCGCCCCGCCGGGTGCTCGCGGCACTGGCGGGACCCGCCGGTGTCGCCCCGGTCGGTGTCGCCTCGGCCCGCCAGGCACCGGCTGGGACCGTACAGCCTGGGACCGTACAGCCTGGGACCGTACCGGCCAGTGGTGTTCCGGCGGCCATCCCGAGCAGCCGGGCGGTCCTACCGAACGGCCCGACTGCCATCGCTACCGGTGCCGGCAGGGCGGCGGTCTCCGGCGACACATCGGCCCCGGCTAGCGCCTGGTGGTCTCGGCAGGGGACGCGGCCGGCCGCCCCGGCACCCGCGCCGAAGCCCGCCGCGCCCCGCACCGGTGGCGTCAACGCCAGCGGACTACCGGTTCGGGTGCCGATGGCCCAACTACCCGGTGCCAACCCGGCGGCAGCCCCGCCGGTTCCGGCCCCGAGGCACGAGCCGGACCCCGACGCGGTGGGTGGCATGCTCACCCGGTTCTACGGCGGGGTACGGCGGGCGGAAGCCGAGGAGACCACCGAGATAGTCCTGCCGCCCAGCGGCACGCGTATCGAGAGGGAGCAACAGTGACAACGCTCAGTCAAGAGGCTCGGGATCTGAGCTGGCTGGTCAACGCGTTCACCGAGCGGGTGCCCGGGGTATCGCACGCGATCGTGGTCTCGTCCGACGGGCTGCTCGTGGCGATCTCCGACCATTTACCCCGGGACCACGCCGACAAGCTCGCCGCAGTCACCTCTGGCCTGATGAGCATCACCGCCGGTGCGGCGCAGATGTTCGACAACGACGTGGTCAAGCAGACCGTGGTGGAGATGGGCCGGGGCTACTTCCTGGTCATGCAGATTCGGGACGGATCGATCCTGGCCACCCTGGCCGGCAGCGAGGCTGACATCGGTGTGGTGGGTTACGAGATGGCCCGGCTGGCCAAGCAGACCGGAGAGATGCTGACCCCGGCGCTGCGGGCGGAACTCCAGCAGGCATTGCCCCGCTGACGACGAGGTCAGTCACTCCGGCTCGGGTCAGATGGCGTTGGTGGCGATCACCTGGCGGTACCAGTGCGCGCTGCGCTTGAGGATCCGCTCCTGCGTGGCGTAGTCCACGTAGATCAGACCCCAGCGCTGGTCGTACCCCTCGTTCCACTCGAAGTTGTCCAGCAGCGACCAGACATGGAAGCTCTCCAGCGGTACGCCGTCGGCGATGGCTCGATGGGCGGCGGCGAGGTGGTTCCGCAGGAAGTCGATCCGCCCGGCGTCGGCGATCGTGCCGTTTTCGCCTGGTACATCGGGAGTGGGCAGGCCGTTCTCGGAGATGGTGAGCGGCACGTTGCCGTAGTCGCGGGTGATTCGGGTGAGGATGTCGTACATCCCGTCCGGGAAGATCTGCTGCCAGTCCGCCTGGGTGGTGGGCCAGCGGCCTACCGAGCCGCCGTCGGCGGTGACGTAGATCGGCGTGTAGTACTGCACCGCGAGCAGGTCCACGGGTGTGGAGATGATCGCCAGGTCGCCGTCCCGAATACCGCGCACCATCCGGCTGTCCGAGCCTAGATCGGCCAGGACATCGGCCGGGTACTGGCCCTTGAGGATGGAATCGAGGTAGAGGCGGTTCTCATAGCCGTCGTACAGCCGGGTGGCCGCCTCGGCGGCGGCGCTGTCGTCGGCGGGATAGCACGGGTGGAGGTTGAGCGCTGGGCCGATTCGTCCCGGGTTGCCGCTGCCCCGGAAGGCTTGTACGGCGAGCCCGTGCGCCAGCTGGAGATGGTGTGCCACGAGGTAGGCGGCGGCGGGGTCCTGCCGGCCCGGGGCGTGGTGCCCTTGCAAGTAACCGTTCTGCACCACCGTCTTTGGCTCGTTGATCGTCAGCCAGTTGGCTACGTCGGTGCCGAGCCCTCGAAACACCGCATCGGCGTAGTCGGCGAACCGGTACGCCACATCTCGGGACTCCCAACCTCCGACGTCCTGCAGGGACTGGGGAAGGTCCCAGTGGAAGAGCGTCGCCATCGGGGCGATGCCCCGCTCGTGCAGCCCATCGACCAGGCGCCGGTAGAAGTCCAGGCCCCGTTGGTTGGGCATACCCGTACCGTCGGCCTGGATCCGTGGCCAGGAGATGGAGAACCGGTACGTGCGTATCCCCAGTTCCTGCATCAGGTCGAGGTCGGACAGGTAGCGGTGGTAGTGGTCGGCGGCGACGTCACCGGTGTCTCCGCCCCGGGTGCGGCCCGGGGTGTGGCTGAATGTGTCCCAGATGGAGGCGCCGCGCCCGTCGTGCTTGGTCGCACCCTCGATCTGGTACGCCGACGTGGCGGCTCCCCATGCGAAGCTGTCTGGGAAGCGGAGGCCGAGCACCGGTTCGGACTCGGGGTAAGACGTGGCGGCGGGCGGCGCGGTGTGGTGCAGCGTTTGCCGCCGGTTGGCTGTGGACATTCGGTCTGTCTCCTCGTGACTGGACGGTCATCCACGATATCGCGGGAGCGCTCCCAAGCGGGGTAACGTTCGCCCCTGGCTGATTGTCGATTCCTGGGAGTGCCGACCGCCGAGGATCAATCTCAATGGCAGTAGAGTGGGGACGGGGAGGGCAACCCCGTCCCCACCGTGGATGACACACACGTACGGGCGGACTGGCATCCAGCCCGACGTGCCGCGGGAGCCGGGCCACGCGAGTGGCTCTGGTTCCACCTCCTCTCGACGTTGCAGGGTCGACTGGCGACGGAATCCGGGCTGGACCGCCGCCAGTCGCGCGGCTGAGCGGTGCCGCTCCATAGGGGGCGGAGTGATGGCACCGGGTCGAACTGATTCGACCACCTTCTATGGAAGCGCTCCCATCTAGGTGGTTCCTGGACTGTAACGCCCGTCACGTGAATGTGAAAGACCCGGAACTAGATCGAAACATTTCTCTGTCTCTGGCGGGACTTTTGGGAGTGCAGCAGTTGTTCGCGGGAGCGCTCCCATGCAAGACTGTCGAAGTTGTGGCCGGGAGCCACACCGCGTGAGCAGCGGGCCGCCGAGGGCAGTCAACGGGCGACCCGTATCCGTCGACCAGAGCACGCACCACCGTGCTCCGTCGGCCATGCGCCCGATCCGGGTCGGGTCCACCACCCTCCACCACGCCGCCCATGTGTCCGTACCCCGGGCAGTGGGCGCCAGCCGGGTCCGTACGGTCCCGGCCCGGTCCCGCAAGGAGACAGCGAGCTATGCGAATCAAGGCAAGACGCCGGGTGGCGGTGGTTGCCACCGGCGTACTGATGGCCGCCGGGCTCACCCTGCCCGGCGGGGCGGCACACGCCGCGCCCTCCTGTGACGTGGTCTACGCGACGAACGACTGGAACACCGGATTCACCGCCAACGTGACCATCAAGAACCTCGGTGATCCGGTCACCTCATGGACGTTGACCTTCGCCTTCCCCGGCAACCAGCAGATCACCCAGGGCTGGTCGGCCAACTGGAGCCAGTCAGGTAACCAGGTGACCGCCACGAACATGTCGTACAACGGGAACCTGGGTACCGGGGCCTCGACCAACATCGGCTTCAACGGTGCCTACACCGGCACCAACGCCAAGCCAACCTCGTTCGCGATCAACGGGGTGACCTGCGGCGGCACCGGTCAGCCTCAGCCGCCGACAGTCAGCCTCACCGTGCCGGCCGGCCCCTTCGAGGCCCCCGCCGACGTGCCGCTGACCGCCACCGCCAGCGATCCGGACGGCACCATCGCGAAGGTGGAGTTCTACCGCAACGGCCTGCTGGTCAACACCGACACCAGCGCACCGTACAGCTATCTGTTGGAGGATCTGCCGACCGGCGCGTACACGGTGCAGGCCAAGGCGTACGACAACGCCAACCTCACCGCGACCGCCGAGAAGGCGTTCACCGTGACCCCCGGCTCCGGGCCGGTGCTGGTGGCCACCCCGTCCTCGGTCAGCGTGGCCGAGGGGAGCAGCTCCACGGTGAACCTGAAGCTCAGCGCGGCACCGGCCGGCAACGTACCGGTCACCCTGACCCGCACCGGCGACACCGATGTCACCGTCGCGCCGACCTCGGCCGTCCTCACCTCGAGCAACTGGAACACCGGGGTGAACCTGACCGTCTCGGCCGCCGAGGACGCCGACACCGTGGGCGGTACCGCCACCATCACCGCCTCGGCCAGCGGGTACGCCCCGCTGGCGATCACCGCCACCGAGATCGACAACGACGTGCCGGGCGGCGACAACATCTACACCGCCCGCTTCCTGGAGCAGTACGGAAAAATCAAGAACTCGGGCTACTTCAGCCCGGAGGGCGTGCCGTACCACTCCATCGAGACACTGATCGTCGAAGCACCGGACCACGGTCACGAGACCACATCGGAGGCGTTCAGCTTCTGGATCTGGCTGGAGGCGCAGTACGGCCGGGTCACCCAGAACTGGGCCCCGTTCAACAACGCCTGGACGGTGATGGAGAACTACATCATCCCGTCGCACGCCGACCAGCCGACCGCCGGTGTCAACGGCACCGCCCAGTACGCCGCCGAATACAACCTGCCCAGCCAGTACCCGTCCCAGTTGCAGCCCTCGGTGTCGGTGGGTGCCGACCCGCTGCGTAACGAACTGCAGTCCACGTACGGCACCGGCGACATCTACGGCATGCACTGGCTGCTGGACGTGGACAACACGTACGGCTACGGCCGGTGTGGCGACGGCACCACCCGCCCGGCGTACATCAACACCTTCCAGCGCGGGCCCCAGGAGTCGGTGTGGGAGACCGTGCCGCAGCCGTCCTGCGACACGTTCCGCCACGGCGGCCCGTACGGCTACCTGGACATCTCCGTCAAGGAGGCCAACGCCCCGGCGAAACAGTGGAAGTACACCAACGCGCCGGACGCCGACGCCCGCGCCGTGCAGGCCGCCTACTGGGCGCTGACCTGGGCGAAGGCCCAGGGCAAGCAGGCTGACGTGGCGGCCACCGTGGCCAAGGCCGCCAAGATGGGCGACTACCTGCGCTACGCGATGTTCGACAAGTACTTCAAGAAGATCGGTAACTGTGTCGGGCCGACCACCTGTGCGGCCGGCACCGGCAAGGACTCCGCGCACTACCTGATGTCGTGGTACTACGCCTGGGGTGGCGCGACCGACACGTCGGCCGGCTGGTCCTGGCGGATCGGCTCCAGCCACAACCACTTCGGCTACCAGAACCCGTTCGCGGCCTGGGCGCTGACCAACGTGACCGAGCTGAAGCCGCAGTCGCCGACCGCGGTCGCCGACTGGACCAACAGCTTCAACCGGCAGTTGGAGTTCTACCAGTGGCTCCAGTCCGCCGAAGGAGCCATCTCCGGCGGCGCCACCAACAGCTGGGACGGCGCGTACGCCCAGCCGCCGGCCGGAAAGTCCACCTTCTACGGCATGTTCTACGACGACCACCCGGTCTACGAGGACCCGGGCAGCAACCAGTGGTTCGGCATGCAGGTGTGGTCGCTGCAACGGGTCGCGGAGCTGTACTACGTGACCGGCAACGCCAAGGCCAAGGCCATCCTCGACAAGTGGGTGCCGTGGGCCATCGCCAACACCACGATCGGCACCGGCGGCAACTTCGAGATCCCGGCGGACATGCGGTGGACCGGTCAGCCGAACACCTGGGACCCGGTCAACCCGCAGCCGAACACCAACCTGCACGTCGAGGTGATCGCCAAGGGTAGGGACGTGGGCGTCGGTGCGGCGTACGCCCGGACCCTGATGTGGTACGCGGCCAAGTCGGGCAACGCGGCGGCGAAGACCACCGCCAAGGGGCTGCTCGACGCGATGTACGCGCACGCCGAGGAGAAGGGTATTTCGACGGTGGAGACCCGGGCGGACTACCGCCGGTTCGACGACGTGTACGACGCCAGCACCGGGCAGGGCCTCTACCTGCCGCCGGGCTGGACCGGTCAAATGCCCAACGGGGACACCATCACCGCGGGCAAGAGCTTCGTGGACATCCGGTCCTTCTACCGTTCCGACCCGGACTGGCCGAAGGTCCAGGCGTACCTGAATGGGGGCCCGGTGCCGGAGTTCCGCTACCACCGGTTCTGGGCACAGACGGACATCGCCATGGCGTTCGCCGACTTCGGTCACCTGTTCCCGAACGGCTGAGGTGTTAGGAAGGGCCCCTTCCTATGCAGAAAGCGATAAGAAGGGGCCCTTCCTTACCTCAAGGCGGGGTGGCGGAGGCCGGGGTGCTCGGGGGGCAGCGACCGGCGGATGACCCACCAACTGCCGGCCAGGCAGGCCGCCACCAGGGGCCAGGTCAGGACGGCGCGGGCGGTGGCCAGCGCCAGCACCTGGTCGGCCAGGTAGAGCGGAATGAACACGGCGAGCCGCACGACGTACTGCATCACCCAGACCCAACTGCCCCGGCCGTACGCCCGCAGCAGCGCCGGGTCACGCCGCCACCGGGTACGTTGACCGAGCACGATGCCGACGACGACGCCCAGCAGCGGCCAGCGCACCACGATGCTGACCGTCCAGGCCAGCGCGCTGGCCGCGTTGGAGACGAGCTGGAGCAGGAAGAAGTCGGTGGCCCGACCGGTACGCAGGGCGATGAGGGCACCCAGGCAGACGGCGAGCAGACCGACCAGCACCGAGCGGGGCCGGTGGTGACGGCTCAGCCGCCATCCGGCCACCGCCACGCCCACCAGCAGCGCGGCGATCACCCCACCCCAGAGCGACTCCCCACCGACCAGCCAGCCGACGCCGAAACCGACCGGCGGTAGCGTCGCGTCGATCGCCCCCCGGCGGCCACCGAGCAGGCTGACAAGGGAGTCCGGCTGGTCACGCTCCGGCGTCACTGACATCCGCACCTCCGGTAGCTGGCCGGTGCCGAGCGCGGTACCGGATGGTGGCGCGACACCCGGGTAAGGAATCACCACCTTCGTTTTTAGGGTAGCCTAACCGGCGGTCCGGGTGGTGCCCGAGCGGCGGTTCTGCTCCGGCACTACCGTAGGGGGCATGCTCGGTCGGAGAAGCGGCCTGACCATCGGCTGGCTGGTGCTACTGCTCATCGGCCAGATTCTGGCGCTGGGTGCGCTCTGGCGGTTCGCCGTCCATACCCGACGCGGACAACTGCTGGACACGATCGCCCTCACCGGCAACACCATCGGACAGCAGCGCATCGACGGGCTGGTCGACACCGTACTGAGCGCCATGTCGGTGGTTTCCCTGCTGGCGGCCACCGCCGTCATCGGGTTCATCGCCCTGATCCGCAGCCGGATCGCGTTGGCGGTCGCGACCACTCTGCTCATCGCCGGGGCCAACGTCACCACCCAGGTGCTCAAATACTCCCTCTACCGTCCGGACCTCGGCGTCGACCCGGACCGGGCGGCCGTCGGGAACACGCTGCCCAGCGGGCACACCACGGTCGCCGCCTCCGTGGCGGTCGCGCTGGTTCTGGTGCTCCCGCCCCGGGTCCGGGGGTGGGGTGCGCTGGTGGCTGCCGGGTACGCCGCCCTCGCCGGGGTGGCGACCCTGTCGGCAGGTTGGCACCGGCCCAGTGACGCGGCGGCGGCGTTGCTGGTCGTGGGGGGCTGGGCGGCGCTCGCCGGAATACTGCTCCTGTTCGTCCAAGGGGCGGACGCGCAGGTGGAACCAGGGGACAAGCACCGGGTCGCGTCGACCCTGCTGGTGCTGACCGGCGTGGTCCTGTTGGCGGTGGCGGCGGTCGCCCTCGACCTCACCGGTGACGTGCTCTCCGTACCGCCCGAGCAGCTCAGCCGCCGCCGGCTCTTCGTCGCGTACGCGGGCAGCGCGGCAGGCATCGCGGGCGTCGCGGGTCTGCTGATGGCCCTGGTGCTGACCACCGTGCACCGGGTGGTCCCTCGGTACACCGGCTGATCGGGAGGACACGGCCACCGTCGATGCGGCACGCCGGAAGTCGGATCTTGCCGACAGGCCGGATTACCAGGCACCATCAGTCGGTGACGATACGTTGGGGAATGACTGTGCCGCTGGGCGGTGTTTCGCTCACCGACCACCACGCGGTCTACGCGGCGCTGGCCCAAGCCGACTTCACCGATCTGTGGTCCGCCGAGGTCAACGGCACGGACGCGTTTACCCCGCTGGCGCTGGCCGCCGCCTGGCAACCGAGGCTACGGCTCGGTACGGCCATCGCCTCGGTCTACACCCGGGGACCGGGGCTGCTGGCGATGAACGCGGCGGCGCTGGCCGAGGCTGCTCCGGGCCGCTTCGCTCTCGGCATCGGCGCGTCATCGCCGGTGCTGGTCCAGGACTGGAACGCCATCCGGTTCGTCGAACCGTTCCGGCGTACCCGGGACACGCTGCGGTTCCTGCGGGCCGCGTTGCGGGGCGACACAGTGGACGAGGTGTACGACACCTTCACCATCCGGCGGTTCCGGCTGGAACGGACGCCGAGCGTTCCGCCGCCGATCCTGCTCGCCGCGTTACGTCCCCGGATGTTGCGCCTGGCCGGTGCCGAGGCGGATGGCACGATCCTCAACTGGCTGGCCGCCACCGACGTACCCCGGGTGTTGGCCGAGGTGGGCCAGCGGCGGCCCGGCTTCGAGGTGGCTGCCCGGTTGTTCGTCTGCCCGACCGAGGACACGACGCACGCTCGCGCGCTGGGCCGCCGGCTGATCACCAGCTACCTCACCGTGCCGGCGTACGCCGAGTTCCACCGCTGGCTGGGGCGCGAATCGGTGCTCGGGCCGATGTGGCAGGCCTGGGCGGCGGGGGACCGGCGGGGGGCTGCCGCGTCGGTGCCGGACGAGGTGGTCGACGCGTTGGTGCTGCACGGGAGCCCGGAGGTGTGCCGGGCCAAGGTACGCGAGTATGTGGCGGCCGGGGTGAACACTCCGGTGATCGCCCTGTTGCCGACCCCGGAGCTGGCCGCTGGCGGATCCGCCGCGTTGGCGACGATGATCTCCCAGTTGGGCCAGGGCGCCGGGCACTGACCACCCGACCTCGCCGGCAGACAGCGGGGTGACTGCCGACGCCGCCAGCGGCAGCGGGGCGACCGTCAACGCCGCCAGCGGAGCGGGCCGGGGTGCACCGACCAGAGCAGCCGACGCCACCAGGGCCGGCGGGCGCGTAGCGCGTCCGCGTACGCGACAGCCTGCTCGCTGGCCAACCGGGCCTGCTCGTCGCTGGCCGTCCCCGGCGCGAAGGCCACCAGGTTGACCAGGTCGGCGAGGTCGTCGATCGGTGGTACCGGCGGACGCACCCTGGCCCGGACGAAGTCCGGCCCGGCTGCGGCGACCGCCCGGGCCTGCGCCGCCACCTCGGTTGCGGCCAGATGGCCGGCGACCGGCGCGCCGGCCAGCCGCAGCGCGTCGGTCACCTCCCGCCAGGCACCGGCGATACGTTGTTCCGGCGGGCCGCTGTCGAGCCGACCGCGGCGCTGGGCCCGACGCAGCGCCAGGACCACCACCACGAGCCCGCCGAGGATCAGCGCCAGCGCACCCACGCCACCACCGGCCAGCAGCGGACCGGAGAGCCCTCGGTCTCGCGGCGGGGCGGCTACCGGGGCAGCGTCCGACTCTGCCGGGGTGGCACTGGGCAGGGCCTCGTCCGGCGACGGCGGTGGTTCCTCCGGTCGCGGCTTGAAGTCCTCCTCGACCGGCCGTGGCTCGGTGTCCGGTCGGGGCAGCGGGTCGAACGCTACCCAGCCGATCCCCTCGAAGAGCACCTCCGGCCAGGCGAAGGCGTTCGCACCTCGGACCGGGCCGTCGCCGGTGGCCGAGCTGAACCCCACCACCACCCGGGTGGGCAGCCCCATCAACCGGCCCAGCACCGCGTACGCCGCCGCGAACTGCTCCGAGGTGCCGCGCTGCCCACCGCCGTTACGCGGTCCGAAGAGGAAGAAGTTCAGGTTCGGGTACGCGTGCCCGCTGGGCGCGTCGGCGACCATCCGGTAGTGCTCGGCGAGGAACTGTTCGATCGCCAGCGCCCGGGCGTACGGTGCACCGTTCTCCGTGGCCAGCTCGTCGGCCAGCCGGCGGAGCTGTTCCGGGGTGCCCTCCTCGACCCGCAGCACCCGGGCCACCGCGTCACCCGACGGGACGTTCGCGGTGGCCAGCAGATTCGGATCAGGACGTTCCTGGAGCGAGTCGACGGTGTAGCGCAGCCCCGGCACCAGTCCTTCCGGGCGGATCAGCGTGCCGCTGGCGACGTCGTAGGCGATCCGGGCCCCGGTGACCTGCCGGGGTGTCGCCACCGCCGGCACCAGCCGTCCGCTCAGCTCCCCGACCGTGATCTCCTGCCGTACCGGCTGTTGCGCGGTCCCCGCCGTCACCGGCACGGTCGGCAACACCCGGCCGGCGTTGCGGTAGGTGCCGCCGACCCGCCAGGTCACCCCGTCGTAGTCGCTGAGCACGGCGAGTCGGATTCGTACCGCGGTGCCGCGCGGCGTCTGATCCGGTGCGTCGCTGGCCGCCGGATCCGGTGCCGGGGGTGGCGTCTCAACGGTCTGCTCCCCGCCCTCGACCGCCCCCACCGTGGTGCGTACGGAGAAGAGTTCCTGGTCGGGGTTCAACGCCCAGCCGGAGATTCGGATCAGTGGATTCTCGTCGAGGCTGTCGACCTGCGGCGGCTGTACGTAGCGTCGTGGATCTACCGGCGTGTCACCGACCCGGCCGGCCACCACCGGGGCCACCGCCGCGATCAGCCCGACCACCACGACCAGGCCGGCGGCGGTACCGAGCAGGGTCTGGACCCGGATCGCAGCCGGAACATCGCTGCCGCTGCCACCGGACCCGGCGGTCAGCGAGGTGTCCCGTCCGCCCACCGCGAGTCCGAGCGCGGCGAGGGCGGCGAAGCCCACGGTCGGCCAGATGGCGGGCTCGGCGTTGGGGCCCACCACGTAGAGCGCACCGACGTACAGCAGGGTGGGCGGGAGGTAGCCGAGCAGCACCCGGCCCGCGCGCATCGCCACCTCGGCGGCGGTCAGCCCGGCCAGCCAGGCCGCCACCAGCGGAACGATCACGGTGTCCGGTACCGGCTCGGCCGGGATCATCGCGGTGAGCAGGCGGGGAATACCGTTGCGGGCGGCGTCGAGCGCCACCGTGCCGAAGGCACCGGGCAGTTCGGCACGGCGGGCGGTCCACCAGAGCGCGAACCCGACGTACCCGGTCATCGCCAGCACCGACAGCGGTCCGACCAGCCAGGACGGCAACCGTCGGGCGGCGACGCTGACCAGCACCGAGCCCACCGCCGCACCGAGCGTGAGCTGGGCCAGCAGCGGCCCGGCGTAGACCCGACCGAGGGCCAGCCCGGTCAGTCCGATCAGCCCGATCAGGGTCAGCGGCAGCAGGACGACCCGCAGCAGTCTCACCATCGGCGTACGCCATCCCACTCGGCGGCGAATTCGGTGCCGTCGGCCGCGTCGAGGACGACCAGACCGGCGGCATCGGGGGCGGACTGCCCGGTCGCACCGAACATCCCGACCACCACCGACGGGTACGCCCCACGCAGCGCGCCCAGCTGGCCCAGGTCGGTGCGGGCACCGGGGCCGGTGAGGAAGACCAGGGTGTCGCCGAGCCGGTCCTGCCGCAGTTGGCGGGCCACCGTACGCAGCGGCCCGTCGCCCGCACCGGGCGGGTCGGGGCGCAGCGTGACGGCCGCGAGCCGGTCCAGGAACGCACCGCCGGTCGCCGGGTCGCTGTCGTCGACGACCATCAGCAGCACCACCGGTAGGTCCTCGCGGTAAGCGGCGGCGACCACCGAGGCCGCCGCCTCACAGGCGGATTCGAAGGTCTCGGCGACGCCGTCGACCACCCGGGGGTGGGCACCGGCCCGGTTGTCCAACAGCACCACGAGCCGAGGCAGGCTGGTGTCGAGGTGTTCACGCACCATCAACTCGCCGACCTTGGCGCTGGTCCGCCAGTGCACCCGGCGCAGTTCGTCGCCGACGACGTACTCCCGCAGCGAGTCGAAGGTGATCGAACCGTGCGGAACCCGGTCGATCCGGCCGTCCAGGCTGCGGGTCACCCCGGCCGGTACGGCGGCCAGCGGGTGGATGCGTGGGTGCACCAGGACCTCGGCGGTGCCGCCCTGCGAGCGGGCCACGGTCATCAGCCCCAGCGCGTCCCGGCCGGTGATCCGCAGTGGCCCGATCGTCACCACCCCGCGTCGCTGGGTGGGCACCGGGTAGCTCACGGTCGTGTCGTGCCCGGGGCGCAGGCGCAGCAGCGGCACCGGGACCGGCTGGTTGCCACAGCGGTCCTCGGCGATCAGGCTCGCCGAGCGCACCCGGCCACTGTTGCGCACGGTCAGCGTCATGGTGGCCGATTCCCCCCGGCCTACCCGGTCCGGCTCGGCGAGCCGCGTCACGTCGAGCCGGGGCCGCCACGCGGCGTAGCCGACCGCGCAGGCGACCGCGATCGCCGCAGCGACGCCGAGCAGAGCCAGTTCGGCGTACCCGAACCAGAATCCGGTCACGAGAAGGAGGACGGCACCGGTGAGCAGGCCGGCACCGCGTGCGGTGATCGTCATGGGTGGCGGCTCAGGCTCCGGGCGTTGCGGCGGGCAACGGTACGGGCACCGACGCCACCGCCTCGTGTAGCACCTGCGTGGCGGTGACCCCGCGTACCTGGGCGTCGGGGGAGAGCAGGATGCGGTGCGCGAAGACCGGCTCGACCAGCGTCTTCAGGTCCTCCGGCTGCACCCAGCCGCGCCCGTCGATGAGCGCGTATGCGCAGGCCGCCCGGGTCAACGCGATCACCCCGCGCGGGCTGACCCCGATCCGCACGTGCGGGTGGCTCCGGGTCACCGCCGCCAGCCGGACCGCGTACGCGTAGAGCGGATCGGCGATGTGCACCCGCTGCGCCAGCCGGGCCAACTCGCCGACGGTGGCGGTGTCGGTGACCGCCTCCAGCGCCTCCGGGGACCGCAGCGTCGCCCCGCGCAGCACCTCGACCTCCACCGCCTCGTCCGGATAACCGACGGAAAGTTTCATCAGGAAGCGGTCGAGCTGCGCCTCGGGCAGCCGGTAGGTGCCATCCATCTCGACCGGGTTCTGCGTGGCCACCACCAGGAACGGCTGCGGCACCGGGTGGCGCGTGCCGTCGACGGTGACGGTGCGCTCCTCCATCACCTCCAGCAACGCCGACTGGGTCTTCGGCGAGGCCCGGTTGATCTCATCGGCGATGACGATGTTGGCGAAGATCGGACCGGGGTGGAACTCGAACCCCCGGGTGGCCTGGTTGAAGATGGTCACCCCGACCACGTCCGCGGGTAGCAGGTCGGGGGTGAACTGGATCCGCCGCCACTGCCCGCGTACCGACGCGGCGATCGCCCGGGCCAGCGTCGTCTTGCCGACCCCGGGCACGTCCTCCAGCAGCAGGTGCCCCTGCGCGAAGAGCGCGGTCAACGCCAGCCGGACCACCTTCGGCTTGCCCAGCACCACCGAACTGACATTGGCGGCCAGCCGGGCGGCCAGGGCGGCAAAGCCCTGCACCTGCTGCGGAAAGAGCGGCTCACGGCTGTTCACTGCGGATGTTGCTCCTCGCTGGTACGGGGGTGGGTCAGCAGCCGGGCAGCGCGTTGATGTTGTCGCCGCCGTCGAGGTTGAGCCAGGCCCAGGGGATGTAGTTACGTCCCTTGTAGTCGACGCGTACCCACCAGGTGCTCGCCTTTTGCTTGTTGTAGATGTACGAGTCGATGTGCTCGCCGCGTACCTTGCAGAACGCCTTCAACCGGGTGCCCGGTTTCGCCCAGCCGACCTGCTTGTCGTTGTCCTGCCGGGGCACCGAGAAGACCTCGTTGCCGTTACGGCCGTCCCGGTCCTTGTCGCAGTAGGTCGCGGTCTCGCCGGACTCGCCGTTGTTGCAGGTCGCCGTCCCCCACAGGTCGGTGGTGGTGCCGGTCCCGGTCGCCGTGCCGGCGCCGGCCGCGTTGCGTGCGGTCACCGTGAAGGTGTATTTGGTACCCGGGTTCAGGCCGGTGACCCGGATGCTGGAGCAGCTACCGGGGACGGCGGCCTTGCCGGTGGGGGCCACCGTGCAGGTGGCCTGTCCGCCGCCGGCGTTGACGGTGAATCGGACCGTCGCCGAGGTGGCGTCGGTGGTGACCCCGGTGACGGTCACCTTCGGCTCGGCTACCGTGCTGGCCGACTTGGTGGCGGCCGGTCCGGTGCCGGCCTCGTTGACCGCCTGCACCTTGACCACGACGTTCTGGCCGTTGCCCAGCCCGGTCACCTTGGCCCGGGTGTCGGTTACCTCGACCTTGTGACTTCCCGCCTCGACCACGTATTTGGTGATCGGCCGGCCGTTTTCCTTGGCCGGCGTCCAGGCCACTGAGATCGCGCCCGCCTCGCCGGCCACGGTCGCCGCGGTCAGCCCGGTCGGGGCGGCCGGCCGGTTGAACGGAACCACGGTGTTGCTCACCGGGGACGCCTTGGAACCCGCGCCGTTCTGGCTCACCGCGACCACCGTGAAGGCGTACTGGGTGCCGTACTCCAGTTCACCGGCGGGGATGACCAACTCCGTCTTGGTCGACTCACCGGCTGGGGCGTTGGCTCCGGGCGAGATGGCGGTCACCGCGTACTTGGCGATCTTGTGGCCCAGGCCGTCGGCGGCCGGCCACTTGACCAGCACGGTGCCGTCCGGCCGCTCCTGGGCGGTCACACTGGCCGGTGCGGCGGGCACCTCCGAGGTCGGCACGACCGGGTTGCTGGTGCGCTCCGGCCCGGCACCCTTGGCGTTCACGGCGTGCACCGAGAAGCGGTACGTCTCGCCGTTGACCAGGCCGGTGACCTCCAGTGCGCGCTGGTTCGCGCCAACCTCGAAGGTCCGGTCGGCGCCACGCACCACGTACTTGATGATCGGCGCACCGTTGGCGGCGGCCGGTTGCCAGCTCACCCGGGCCTGGGCGTCCCCAGCAGCGGCGGTGACGCTACGCGGTGCGCTCGGCTTGTTGACCGCCGGCTTCTTCGGCGGCGTCGGCGGGATGCTCTTCGGCGGGTCGCCGCCGAGGATGTCGTTGGTGTACTTGTCGACCGTCCGTACCTGATGCTTGTCGTCGACCACCCGGGCGTTCGCCGAGTTCGGCGCGTTGATGAACAGATGGTTCTCCCGGACCTCCAACTCCAGCGGTCCGTTCGCGCCCGATACCTCGATCTTGTCGGTCGGCTGGCCGCTCTGGTCGAAGGAGTAGATGACCCCGTCGGCCGGGTCGGTGCAGTAGACCCGGCCCGCCCAGGTCACCGCCGGGTTCAGCTCGATTCCCTCGCCGGGCACCTTGAACTGTCGTACCGCGCCGGCGGCGTCGACCAGGAAGACCTGTCGGTGCTCGGCGACGGTAACCGCCACCGTTGGCCCGTTGGTCCGGGGCGGCAGGCTGCCCAGTCCGCCCAGGGTGAGGTTGACCGTCCGCTGTTCCTCACCGCGCACGGTGGTCAGCGCGCCGGTGGTCCGGTCGAGTACGGCCACCCCGTCGTCCAGAGTGGAGATCGCCAGGTCGTGGCTGGGGTCGGCGACCGCCACCGTACGTACCTGCTTGGGGCTGAGGCCACCACTACCGCCGCTGCCACCGGCAGATCCGGGTAGCGGGCCGGCGGTGATCGCTGAGACAGTGCCCTGGCTGGGGATGCCGATCCACAGCTGGCCCGCGCCGTCGAAGGCACCGCCGGTGATGCCCGGCGGGTAGTTGATCGGTTCGCCGATTGGCGTCAGCGTTCGTGGGTCGAGTTGGCGGACAATGCCCTGTACGGCGTCGATGACGAAGGCGGAGTCCTTGTGTAGGGCGACGTTGACGCCGAGCCCGGCGGTGGTTCGGGTAGTGGCGCTCACCTGCAGGGTAGCCAGATCGAGGGAGCTGACCAGGCCGGTGTTGAGATCCCGCAGCACCAGCAGCCGATCGGTCTGGACCACCTGGACCGGATGGGTGCGACCGGTGGGCACCTGCACGCGGGTGTCCGCCCGCCCGGTGAGCCCGTTGACCCGGGCCAACTCACCCTTGGCGGCGCTCCACAGCCAGGAGCTGGCGTCGTAGCTGGCCACCGCGTTGTCGGCCGCACCGAGCCCCAGCACGGTCAGGCCCATTGCGGCGACCAGCGCCCCGACCGTGCCGATCGTGACGATCCCGCCGCGTATCCGTCGGGACCGGCGACGAGGTGTCGTCGCTGGATCGACCGGGCCGTCGCCGATGTCGCCGCCCATGCTGCCGTTGTCTGTGGTGACCACAGCCGGCCGCCTCCCCATACGTCGCAAACGTCCCTGGTCAGTGCTGACGCCAGCGTTCCACGCCGAGCCGGGTGCCATCATAGGGCCTGGTCGTTACGTGCGGTAACCCGATCTGTCCGACTATGGACACTTCGACGCGGCGTATTGGAACTCGCGAGCCTCCGCATCGTCGTCCCAGGTCAGGTGGCTGAGGTGGAAAAGGGCTGGTGACGTTGCGTCACCCTGGCGAGTTGCTGCGGGCGGTGCAGACCTGTCCTGAGGTGGCGTAGCCGTCCGTCGAATAGACCGCCAGGACGGTGAAGCAGTAGTCGAGTCGAGGGTTCAAACCGTTGATCGTATGGCTGGTGACCCCGGCGTCGAGTGTGGCCATCGCGCCCAGGCTCCTACCGGCCTGACCGCCAGCCACGATGAACGGCACCGTGCCGTTGGTCGGGTCGGTCCAGGTGATCGTGATGCTCGACTGGTCGTCGCGTAGCCGTAGCTCGGTAGGGGGATCGCCGGCGGTGGTTCGAGTGGTGGAGGGTTGCGTCTGCTCGGCCGGGGGCAGCGGTGTCGATCTGTCCCGCAACACGACAACGATCACCAGCGCGACTACCGCCACCACTGCGGCCGCG
Organism: Micromonospora sp. NPDC003197; assembly: GCF_053590565.1. NCBI lineage: Bacteria > Bacillati > Actinomycetota > Actinomycetes > Micromonosporales > Micromonosporaceae > Micromonospora > Micromonospora sp. NPDC003197. Next base: position 97,956 of record NZ_JBSFTE010000019.1, read on the forward strand.
ACCGCGACGAGAGCGATCACCATTCCGTTCCGTCCCCGTGAGCCCTGCGGGTTCGAAGGTGCGAGCGGAGGTGCCGACATCGGCCGAGCAGGGGCGGCCCTGCCCGACGGTCCGGTCACATACGGCTGGGGTCCCGGTGTCGGCGGGGGATAGCCATTGCCCGGGTACGCGGTGGGTGGGGGAGCGGCCATACGTGGCGGTGCCGAGACCGGCACCGTGACGAGGGGCGTGGTCGGAGGCTCGGCCACCGGTCCCAGTGGCCGAGCGGGAGCCGGTGGCGGAGTAGGAGCCGGTGGGGGAGTAGGAGCCGGTGGGGGAGTAGGAGCAGGGGGCGGAGGCGGGACAGGGGTAGGGACAGGGGTAGGGGCAGGAGGGGGTGCGGGGGCGGGTATGGGCGGCGCTGCCGGTACCGGCGGTGATGTGGCCGGCTGCGCAGGCAGGGCGACCGTGCCCTCGTCGGCTTGCGGGAGGCCCAGGTAGTCCCGTGCTGCCCGCACCGACCAGTGGTCTTCGCCCAGCACCCCGGGACCGGTGGTGGCCACTCGGGTGAAGTTGCGTCGAGCCTCGTGCCGGTTGCCCAGGGCCTCGGCCACCGTGCCGAGGTCGAAGGAGATCGCGAGTAGCAGCGGGTCGGCGTCCCCCCACCGGCGCTGCCCGTCGGCCAGCGCCTCCTCCAGGACGCGTCGGGCCGAGGCCGGATCGTCGGCCTCCTGATGTAGCCGGGCCAGCAGGTGTGCGGTGTTGAGTACCTCTGGATGATCCTTGCCGTACGCGGCGCGGCCGGCCTCGAGCGCGGCCGTCAGTAGGTTGCGGGCTCCGGCGAGGTCGCCCGTGTCGCGGCGGGCCTGGGCGTCGCGACGTACGGCGGGAAGTGGGGGCGGCTGGGACACGTCCGTCATGCTGCCCGTCCCGAGGGGGGAAGCGCCAGTCGACAGGCCCTGGTCGACTTCGTCTTCCCCGCCACCGAGGAATTCAAGCCCGAGTAGGATTATCTGCAACGAAACTATCTGCTAAGGTTTGTTCGTCGGGGTCAGTCGGCGGAAGGGTCGAAACGATGGACACGAGCAGGATCGATGCAGTTGCTGTGGTCGATGAGACGGCACAGCCGGAAACCGCAGGGCAGCGGCCGGGATCCGGCCCCGGGCCGCGGCAACTCAGCGCTGAGGAGCTGTCCCGACTGCTGGGTGAGCAACAGTTCGGGGTGCTGGCGAGCGTAAAACGCAGTGGGCACCCGCATCTGTCCACCGTGCTCTACAACTGGGCACCGGATGAGCGCATGCTGCGGATCTCCAGTACGGCCGACCGGCTCAAGGTGCGCCAGCTCAAGCGTGATCCGCACGCCGCACTACACGTCAACGGTCCGGATGTCTGGTCCTTCGCGGTTGCCGAGGGCGAAGCGGAGGTCTCGGCGGTCTCGACCGTCCCCGGTGACGCGATCGGACGGGAACTGCTCGCCCTGACCCCCGGCTTCGCCGACCCCGCCGACGAGGCGGCGTTCCTCGACCAGGTGGTGGCGGACCAGCGGGTGGTGATCCGGATTCGGGTGTCCCGCCTGTACGGCACCGCTCTGGACATCTCCACCGGAGAGTGACCCGCCCGGGAATCGCCGCAGCAGCAAAGATCCGCAGCAGCGAACGATCCGGGGCGGGCCGCCGATCCGGGCTGGGTTGCCGATCCCCGGTCAGTACGCGTCGAGCCGCCGATGCGGATCCTCGCTCACCGCGTCGAGCAGCCGGATGAACCGGTCACACCAGTCGGCGACTGTGCTCTCCTCGAACAGGTCGCTGGCGTACTCGACGACACCGGAGACCTCGTCCCCAGCCGGATTCAGCATCAGCGCGAAGTCCCGTCGCGCACAGGCCAAGGGCTGGTCGACCACCCGTGCGACGAGGTCCGGCAGGGACAGTTCGGGCAGCCCCGGGTTCCAGGTGAACAGGGCGGTTCCGACCGGTGAGGGCTGGCCGGGTCGCCATCGCGGATCGAGTTCCTGGTGGACCACGGTCACCGGGGCCGGCTGGTGTCGTACCGCGTCCAGGATGGTGGCGTCGGTGTCCGCCACGAGCGTGGCGAAGGTCAAGTCGCTGGTCGGGCGGATTCGCAGCAGCATCGGACTGGCGAACAGCCCGACGACCGGTTCGTGCTCCGTACCGGCACGATGGGCGTACGGGCTGGCCAGCACGATGTCGTCACCACCGGTGAGCCGGGACAGCAGCATCGCGTACGCGCTGGCGAACACCGGGAACAGTGTGGTCTTCGTGTCCCGCGTCAACTCCGTCAGCCGATCCGTGAGCGTGGCGGGGACGGTGAAGGTGAACTCGGCCCCCGCCTGGGACCCGGCTGGGCGCGGCCGGTCGGTGGGCAGCTCCAGTCGGGCCGGCGCGTCGGCGAGCTGACCGCGCCAGTATTTCCGTACGCCCTCCTCTGGGAGCATGCCACGTTGCTGGCGGGCGTAGCCGGCATAGCTGGCCGGCAGCGGAGCCAGGGCGGGTGAACGACCGGCCAACGTCGCCGCGTAGGTCTCCGCCAACTCGTCCAGCAGCCGCAGGACCGACCATCCGTCGGCGGCCAGGTGGTGGATCACCACCAGCAGTGACAACTGGTCCGTGCCGGCCTGGTCCGTGCCGGCCTGGGCCTGGTTTGCGCGGGCCTGGGCCAGCGTCGCCCGTAGCAGCGGCTCCCCGTCGACGAACGGCATCCGCCCGGTGGCGACGGCCCACGCCTCGACGTCGTCGGGAGCCACCGTCGACACCGCCACGGTGACCGGCCGGTGGGCGAGCACCTGTTGGACCAGCGTCCCGTCCCGCTCCACCAGCCTGGTACGCAGTGCGGGGTGTCGGCGTACCAGGGTGTCGAGTGCTGTGGTCAATGCTGGCACGGACAGCCGTCCGGTCAGATCCACCCGCAGCGCGATGTGGACGGCCGGCGGATCCGGCACCTGCCGCTGTCGCCACCACATCTGTTCCTGCTGATAGGTGGCGGGGGCCTCGTCCTCCACCGGCCGGTCTCCGGCGTCCACCGGTCGGTCTTTGTCCTCCGTCGGTCGGTCTTTGTCATCCACCGGTGGTTGGCTTCCGGTGTGTGCTGCCAACTCGTCGGTGGCGAGCATGGTCGCCAGGTCCCGGATACCGGTCGCGGTCAGCAGCCGGTGCACCGGAACAGCCGTACCGAACAGCTCGGAGAGCCGGTTGGCCAGCCGTACCGAAGCCAGTGAATGCCCGCCGACCGTGAAGAACGCCTGATCCACCGGCACCCGGGACACCCCGAGTTCCGCGCACCAGGCATCGTGGACCAGCTGTTCCGTCGTGCTGAGCCCGGCATCGCCGTCGGTACCGGCGGCCGGGGCGAGCCGGGACAGGGACAGCGCCGGATCGACGGTGGCCCGCTCGAGCACGCGGTGGAAGTCAGTGAGGAAGCCTCGGACGGTTGCCTCGTCGAAGACCTCGGTACGGAACTCGACATGGCAGCGGATCTGTTCACCGTGCGAGAGATAGACCATCAGGTCGACCGGGGCCTTGGCCAGGCCCTGCGGCAGCGGGGTGGCGGTGACCCCGGGCAGGTCGTACGCGAAGGCACCGCCGCTCTCGTACTCGACGGCGACGTCGAACAGCGGGTGTCGGCCCGGCTCCCGGGGCGGGTCCAGTTCCCGTACCAGATCGTCGAAGGGCAACCCGGTGTACGGCAGACCGTCCACGACGGATCGTTGGACTCGGGTAGCCAGTTCGGCGAAGGTCGGATCTCCGGTCAAATCGCAGCGCAGCGGCACGGTGTCGACGAAGAACCCGATGAGATCCGTGGCCTGCTCGTCGCGGCTGGTCACACCGGTGCCGAGGACGAAGTCCCGCTCGCCGCTGGCCCGGCCGAGCATGACGGCGAAGGCCGCCATCAGGGTGCTGAAGACGGTCACCCCGGCCGTCCGGCTGAACCGATTGACCTCGGTGGTGAGCGCCGGGGGGATCGTCTCGAACAGGCTGCGCCCGGCCGCCGACGGTGCTGTTGGCCGGGGCAGGGCGGTGGGGAGCATCAGGGTGGGTGCGGGCGGGGTCAACCGCTCCCGCCAGTAGCGCAGGTCAGCTGCCCGTTGCTCCGCGTCGATCCGCCGGCCCCGGGCCAACTCGGGGTAGGTCACCGGTAGCGGCGGTAGCGCAGGTGCGTGGCCCGCTGACCGGGCCCGGTAGCAGGCCGAGAGGTCCCGGGTGAAGACCCCGTACGAGTGGCCGTCGGTGGCGAGATGGTGGAACGACGTGACCAGAACGTGGTGCGTGGCGGAGAACCGCAGCAACCGGAACGCGAACGGCGGACCGGCGACGAGGTCGAACCGCCGCTGGCTCTCCTCATCCAGCGCCTGCCGTACAGCGTCCTGCTCGGCCCAGCCGGTGCGGTCCACGACCGGGCACTCCACCGCCATCTCACGGTGGACCACCTGCATCGGCTCCCCGTCCACCAGCCGATACGAGGTACGCAGCGGCGCGTGCCGGTCGACCACGTCACGCAGCGCCGCCCGCAAGGCGGGGACGTCCAGCGCGCCGTCCAGCCGCGTCGCGGCGGCTTCGTTGTACGCCGGAGTGCCCGGCTGCATCTGCTCGACCAACCAGAGCCGCCGTTGTGCCGGGGACAGGGGAGCCACCTCGGGCTGGGCCGGCCCGGCCTCAGGTGGTGCCTGCCCGTCGCCCATCGTGTCGTGGCCGCGTGGCGTGGACCGGCGGCCCGTCGTGTCGCGGAGGGGTACAGCGGCCCGGCGGCCCGTCGTGTCGTGGCGGCGTGGCGTGGACCGGCGGAGCGCATCGATGAACGGCAAGCCCGCCCGTACGGCCTCCGGCGGTACCCCGAAGTCGACGAAGCAGGCGATCTCGTCCGCCCCGGCGTCGAGTACCGCCCGTACCACCTCCTGGCTGCTCTCCGGCGAGCCGATCAGGGCTCGCTGCTCGCAGTAGCGCTCGTACGCCTGGGCGAGCAGGAACCGCAGGTCGTCCTCGGGCGTGTTGGCCAGGTCGATGTTGATGCCGAGACTGTTGGTGACCTGGCCGAGCAAACTGAACGAGGACCGCAGGTACGCGCAGAACGGCTCGAACGCCTGCCGGCGTACCTCGTCGGTGTCCGGGCCGAGGTAGGTGTGCAGCAGCACCGTTACCCGGCCACCCGCCGGGTCCAGCCCATGTTCGGCCCGGGTACGCCGATACAGCGCGATGTTCTTGGCGAGTTGGGCGACGTCCTGGGTCATCAGGTTGGTGACCACGCCGATGTCCCGCCGGGCCGCTTCCCGATAGCTGTCGGGGTTGCCGACGATGGCGGTGAAGAACGGTGGCATCTCCTGCACTGGTCGGGGGAAGAGCCGTACCTCGATCTGCTCTCCGCTGCCGGACCGGGCCGGCACCGGCTCGCCCCGCCACAACTGCTGCACGGTCGCCAGGTGCTCGTACATGACCTGCTTGTGCTTGCCGAAGTTCTCCGGGTAGAAGACGAAGTCGTTGGCGTGCCAGCCCGGGGCGCAGCCCAGCCCCACCCGTCCCCCGGACAGGTTGTCGACCATCGACCATTCCTCGGCCACCCGGACCGGGTGGTGCAGCGGCAGGACCACCGAGCCGGCGTTGAGCCGGATCCGCTCGGTACGGGCGGCGATGGCGGCGGCGAGGACTGACGGGTTGGGGAAGATTCCGCCGAACGAGTGGAAGTGCCGTTCCGGGAACCACACCGCGTGGAAGTCGTGCGTGTCGGCGTACTCGGCCGCGTCGAGGATCAACCGGTAACGGTCCTGGTCGGCCGAGGCGGGGTAGTCGCCGAAGAAGTACAGGCTGAAGTCGGTGGTCTCGGCCTCCGGCTCAGCGGTCACCTCCGGGGGCGTGGCCTTCTCCGGCTTCACCGACGTTGGCTGCGGTGACGCTGGCGCGGCTGACTCCACCGGGGCTGGCGGCGTGGCTCCGGCGAGCAGGTCGAGTTGTTGGCGCATCAGATCGAGTTGTCGATGGACGATGTCGGTGAGCGCCGGTGTCGTCCCACCTGCCACGGTCCTGTCTGCCGGCGTCGCACCTACCGCCGTTCCGTCTGCTGGTGTTCCGGCCGGAGCGGCTGGGACAGGGACGGTTGTGGCCGGAGCGGCTGGGGCAGGGACTGCGGCAGCCGCGGCGATCGCCTCGGCGAGCCGGCGCGGCGTGTTCAGGCCACCGAAGAGGTCGCGAATCGGGACCCGGATGCCGAACTCGCGGTCGACCTCGCGGGACATGGTGAGCAGCAGGAGCGAGTCGGCGCCGAGCCCGAGGAAGGTCTCGTCCGGGGTGATCTCCGATAGCTCGACGCCGAGCCGGGTCGCGGTCATGGCCCGGACCTGTTCCAGAACGTCGTTCACGGTCGGGTCGTCTCCTGTCGTCCGGGCGGCGGTATCCGGTTGCCCGGATATCCAGTGCCTACGTCGCTGGAAGGGGTACGTCGGCAGCGGCACCCGCCGCCCACCGCTGCCCTCGGTGACCGTCGCCCAGTCGATGGGCGCGCCGACGCAGTAGAGCGCCCCGAGGGCCCGCCACAGGCCGGCCACGGGTGGCTGCCCGGCTGGCTGCGACGGCTGCCATGTGACACCGGGCGTCGTCGTCCGGGCCAGGCCGGTCAGCGTCGCGTCCGGACCCGCTTCGACGACCAGACGTACCTTCACCTCGGCGAGTCGACGTAGTGCCGCGTCGAACCGGACCGGTTCCCGGGCCTGCCGGCACAGGTGGTCGGCGTTCGGCAGCCAGCCCGGTTCCCGGAGCACCCCGTCGAGGGTGCTGATGAAGGGCGACTCGATTGGCCGGATGTCGATCTCGGCGACCAGTTCGCGAAACTCGGTCAGCACCTTTTTCACGGCGCTGGTGTGGAACGCCCGGGTGACGGCCAACCGTCGACTCGTCGCACCCAGGAGGTCCACCTGCCGTAGTGCCGCCGCGACCGTCTCCGGTGCGCCGGCGACGACGTACCGGGTCGGGCTGTTGACTGCGGCCAGTTCCAGGTCGGGTACAGCGTCCAACAGTCGATCCAGAGTGGACCGGTCGGCGGCCACCGCAAGCATCGCGCCCGGCGCCATCCCGTCCCGCATGAGCCGACCTCGGTGGCTCGCCAACCGGATCGCGTCGACTGCCGAGAGCGCCCCGGCGGCGGCGAGCGCGGCGAGTTCCCCGACGCTGTGGCCGAGCAGGTAGGCCGGTCGTACCCCCCAGGTGTGCCACAGCCGGTGCAGCCCGATTCCGAGGGCGACCAGGGCTGGCTGGCTCACCTCGGTCGGCGGTCCGTCGGGTCCGGTGTCGGCAAGCTGCTCGTACAGATCGCCGCCCACCGCCTGGTGGTAGCTGGCGGCGGTCTGCGCCAGCAGCTCACCCACCACATCGAACCGCTCGGCGAGCGCCAGCAGCGGACGCAGGGTGCCGCCCTGGCCGGGGAACGCCATGGCCAGCGTCCCGACCCCCTGGGTCGGGACCTCACCGGTCAACATCGCCCCGGTCGGGGGCCGGCCGCCCAGCCCGCCCTCCGCCGCCCCGTCGACGACGAAGGCACCGAGGGCAGTCGCCAGTTCGGCAGGGGAGTCGCCAAGGACCACGAGCCGATGGCGCAGGTGGCGGCGACCACGGGCGGCGGTCACGACGAGATCCGCCGGGCGCGGCGGGTCCTGCCCAGCCAGCTGATCCCGGTACGCCTCGGCGAGCTGGCGCAGCGCCGCCGGGTCGGTGGCCGACAGCGGGAGCAGCCCGGGTGCCCCCGCCGTACCGGGTGGGTCAGCCGCCGGAGTCGGCGGCTCCTCGACGATCACATGTGCGTTGGTGCCGCCGACCCCCAGCGCGCTGACGCCGGCGCGGCGCGGAGTGCCGTTCGCCGGCCAGGCGGTCAGGGTGGTGGCGATCCGGAACGGGCCACTGGTGAGATCGATCGCCGGGTGCGGCCGGTCGAAGTTCAGCTGCGCTGGGATCTGGCCGGTACGAACCGCCAGCACCGCCTTGAGCAGCCCGGCCAGCCCGGCGCAGCTGTCCAGGTGGCCGATGTTTGCCTTGACCGAGCCCAGATAGCGGGTGCCGGTCGAGTAGGCCTGGGCGAGCGCCTGGTGTTCGATCGGGTCACCGAGGGCGGTGCCGGTGCCGTGCGCCTCGACGTACCCGATGGAGTCGGCCGGCACGCCGGCGGTGCGCAACGCCCGGCGCACCACATCGACCTGCCCGGCCACGCCGGGTGCGGTGAATCCCACCTTGCCGGCACCGTCGTTGTTGACGGCGGTGCCGAGGACGACCGCGTGGATGGTGTCCCCGTCGGCCAGTGCCCGGTCGAGTCGCTTGAGGACCACGGCCGCGACACCGTTGCCACCGACCGTGCCGTCGGCGTCCGCGTCGAAGGGCCGGCATTGGCCCTGCCGGGACAGGACCGAGCCCTCGGTGTGGCGGTATCCGGTCACCTGCGGGACGTGTACCGCCGCCGCACCGGCGATCGCGATGTCGGCGTCGTCGTTGAGCAGGGAGAGCACGGCCAGGTGCACCGCGACCAGGGAGGTCGAGCAGGCGGTCTGGACGTTCACCGCCGGCCCGGTCAACCCCAGCCGGTACGCCGCCCGGGTGGCGAGGAAGTCGGGCTGGTTGCCCAGCGCCACGCCGATCGAGGTGGCCTGGTCCGTGGAGCCGCTGGCCGCCGCCAGGTTGTTACGCAGGTAGGTGTGGTGGGAGTAGAGGTTCATCCCGCTGCCAGCGAAGAGGCCGATCCGGGCATCGTCACCGCTGCCGGCGTAGCCGGCGTCCTCCAGTGCGTGGTGGCAGGTTTCGAGGAACAACCGGTGTTGCGGGTCCAGCAACTCGGCTTCCCGGGCACTGATGCCGAAGTGGGCGGCGTCGAACCCGGCGACGTCGTCGAGGGCCCCACTGACCGGTACGAAGTCGGCGTCCCGGATGGTCGCCTCCGGTACACCGGCGGCGGCCAGCTCGTCGGGGCTGAAGCGCCGCAGGCTCGCCACGCCAGCGGTGAGGTTGGCCCAGTACTCCGCGACGGTGGCGGCACCGGGCAGCCGCGCTGCCATGCCAATGATCGCAATCCGCCGGTCGGCTACCGGGGTCTTCTGGCCGTCCGCCGGCTGCCCGGGTGTGGACGTGCTCTCCTGCGCCGTCGACTCCGCCCCGGCGAGGAAATGGGCGAGGCTCTCCACGGTCGGGTGAGCGAACAACGCCGGCTGTGGGATGTCCCGGCCGAGCACCTGCGCCAACCGGGCGCGCAACCGCACGATCTGCACCGAGCCCAACCCGAGTTCGTAGAAGGGACGGGTCGGATCCACCGGTTCGCCGACGATCTCGCCGACCGCGTCGAGCACCAGCTGTCGTACGTCCTGCCGGATGCCGGCCCCCGCCGCTGGCGACAGCGCCGACCCGTCCGGGTCCGACTTGGCCGCCACCGGGTCCGGCCGGTACGCCCCAGCAAGGTAGCGCTGCCGCAGCAAGGCCCGCTGGATCTTGCCGCCGCTGGTCCGGGGAAACTCCGATTCCGGTACGGCGACGACGTCGCCCACCGCGACGTGCAGCCGCTGCCCGACAATCGCAGCGACGTGGCGCTCGACCTGTCCCGGCTCGATCGGCTCGGTGGCATCCGGAACGTAGAAGATCACCAGCGTCTCGGTGCCCGTGTGCGGGTCCGGTACACCGCAGGCGGCGACCAGCCCGGGCACGATGCCGGCCGTTCCCACCATGATCCGTTCGACCTCGTGGCTCGGGTAGTTGTGGCCGTTGAGGATGATCAGATCCTTTTCGCGGCCGGTGATGGTGATCCGTCCGTCGATCATGAAGGCGAGGTCACCGGTGTCCAGCCAGCCCGGTTCCGGAAAAGCAGCCCGGGTGGCATCGGGATCACCCAGGTAGCCGGGGGTGACCCGTGCCGAGCGGACCTGGAGTCGGCCGATCCGGGCTTCGGGCAGCACCTGGCTGGCCTCGTCGACGATGCGGAGCGTGGCACCGGGCGCGGGCGCTCCGACCGACAGGAACGTGGTGACGTCCTCCTCGTGCTCCTCGGCCCATTGGAGATCCCCGGTGAGGCTGCTGGTGCGTACCCGCTGCCAGTTGCCGGGGTCGCCGAGGGAGGCGAAGGTGATGCCGGTGCAGGTCTCCGACATGCCCCAGGCGGGGCTCAGCGCGGCGGCGGTCACCCCGGCCGGGGCGGTCACGTCGAGGAACGCTTGGAACGTCTCCCAGGTGCACTGTTCGCCACCGCTGACCAGGCGGCGGATCGTACGCAGGTCCCAACTGCGTCCGGCAGCCCGGTCAGTGGCCTGGTCGGTGGCCCGACCGGCGGCGTCGGCGACCAGTCGGAAGGCGAAGTTCGGTGCCCAGCTGTGCGTGACGCGGTACTCCTGCATCAGGTCGAGCCAGCGCAGCGGATCGGTGAGTACGAACGGCGTCTCCACCTGGATGCTGGTCGCGCCGAGGAACACCCCGCCGAGGTGGTAGAGCATCAGCCCGGCGACGTGGTCCAGCGGCAGCCAGTTGAGTAGTACGTCACTGGGCTGGACGTCCAACATCGTTCGGGCGCCGACGGCGTACTCGCTGACGCCCCGGTGGGTGATCTGGATGATCTTCGGTGTGCCGGTGCTGCCCGAGGAGAGTTGCAGCATCGCCACGGAGTCCGGGGTGATGTCCAACGTCGGCGGATCCACGGGACGGGCGGCGGCCAACTCTGCCACGGCGACGGCATCGTCGGCCAGGGGCAGTTCGCGCAGACCGTCGAGGTCGTCGGCCCCGCCGATCACCATCGGTCGGCCCAGCGCCTGCCAGGTGTGGCTGATGGCCCGCAGCGCCGGCCCATCGATCTCGTACGACGGGGGCGCGCCGGTGACGACGGGCACGATGCCACCAAGCAGGCAGCCCCAGAAGGCTGGAAAGAACTCCGCGTCGGAGAGGCGGAGCACGACGTACTGTCCGGCCCGGACGTCGCGCCGATGCAACCCGCCGAGCACCGCACGAGCCTGGGTCAACAGATCCGGGTAGCTGAGGTGACCGCGCTCGCCGGTCGGGCCGACCAGGTGCACGCCGGAGTCGGGGAACCGGTCGGCCGCACGCAGCAGCGCCGCCGGCATGGTCAGGGGATGCTCCGGATCGACCGGCAGGTCACCCCCGTAGCTGATCGCGGGCGGTCGGTCAGGCGTCGCTGAACTCACGGGCCACCTCTGTGGTCTGTGGGCGGGGCGCGGACCGGCGGGAGCCGGCCCGGACAGTGCGAATGTGGACGATGAGGAAGCCGATCGCCGCTGCCAGGGCCGCCGTGTGCGCGGCGGCGACGACAGGGAACGGGGCGAAGACGTCGAGCAGCGCGGCGCAGCCGACCATGCCAAGCCCGAAGCCGGTGTTCTGGGCGGTGACGGCGAACCCGAGCACCTGGGCCCGTACGTTGTCCGGCACCCCCTGCAACCGCGCGGTGTAGGTGATCTCGGCGCAGCCGTCCGCCATGCCCGCGGCCGCCGCCAGTAGCACGAGCAGCCACACCGGTGGATCGGCGAAGGAGAGCACGAAGAAGACCGACATCAGGCAGGTGGCGATACCGAAGGTCAGTTCCGGGTGCGCTAGTTCCTGTTTGCGGCCGCGCCAGCTCAGGAGGCCACCGGCGGCCAGTGTGCCGACCGCCCACGCGGTCAGGAAGGTCGCGGAGAACGAGGCGGGGTTCTCCGGCGAGACGAGGTTGGCGTAGATCGGCAGGCCCACGTTGTGCGACGCCGACCCGAACGCGTCCATGCTGCGTACCGCGACCATCGCCAGGAGTAGCGCGGGCATGGCCCGGATCGCGCCGACCGCCGGTAGCCGCCAGTGGATCAGCGATCGACGTGGCTGCTGCTTCGCCGCCCCGGTAGCCTTCTGCTTCTTGGCAGCCTTCTGACTCCTGGCGGCCCGGCCGAGTGGTACGCCGAGCAGCAGCAGCGCGCAGAGCAGGTACGACGCCGCGTCGATCAGGAACACATGCTGGAAACCCCACTGGGCCACCAACACTCCGGCAGAGGCGAAGCCGAGCAGCATCGCCACGGAGCGGGCGGTGACGAGCTGACTGTTGGCCCCGGTACGCCGCTCGGCACCGACGAGGTCGGGCACGCTCGCCCGCATCGCCACACCCCACTGGGTCTGGGTGACGCCGAGTACGACCCCCACTGCGTACAGGAGGAGGTGTTGTGCCGAGGCGGGGGCCAGCGCGAGCGCGGTGATCGCCCCGGCCGACAGCAGATCACAACCGATCATCAGGGCTCGGCGGGAGTGGCGGGCAGCCAGGATCCCGGCAGCGAGTCCGGCGATGATCCCGGATCCGAGCCGTAGCGCCATGAAGAGTCCGGTTTGCAGGCCGGAGCCGGTGACCTGGAACGCGAACAGGCTCAGCGCGACCAGGTTGAGATATGTTCCGTACGATGACACTGCGTAAGCGGCAGTGAGCAAGCCGTGCCCCCGGGCGGGGGAACCGGCGCGGGTCACGGCAGTAGCGTAGCCCGAGGTCGCGTCGATTGTGGACACAAGATCCGTTGCGGTACTTCGATCTTCCGACGATGCGGGCGGCCGGTTGCGAAGGGTAACCATTTCGGGGCGGTGTGTGGGTATCGTGGCTCGGTCGGCCGGGCGTGGGTGTCCGGGCGAGATACATGGTCCACGTAGCACTCAGATCTTGGTGAGGGTTGGCCCCTCGAAGGGCCAACCCTCACCAAGATCTGCGAAGAAACCCCTTAAACCGGTGTCTCGATGGCCTCGTCCTGGTCACTGGGCGTCCGGGCGGCGGCCAGCACCGCGACGACGTCGTCCAGAGTGTCCAGCCGGCCCGCCGGGCCGTCGAACTCGACCTCGACGTCGTACTCCAGCTCGATCGCGTCGACCAGGCGCAGCAGGCCGAGCGAGTCGACGCCCAGGGCGACCATCGATCCGCCGGTCAGCAGGTCCGCAACCGGCACCTGGCCGCCCGTGACGCTGCTGATCAGCTCGGCGACCCGCTGCCGTAGCGCCTCGTTGGTATGCATTCAGTTTGCTCCTCGGGCGTCTCGGATGAATTCGGCGATCTCGGCGATGGTGGGCGTATCGAAGAAGACGTCCAACGGCACCTCCACGCTGAGCCGCTGCTGGATCCGGCTGCTGATCCGGGTGATGCTCAGCGAATGACCGCCAAGGTCGAACAGGTCCTCGTCCGGACCGATGTCGTCGATCCGCAGCACGTCCTGCCAGATCACCGTCAACTGTGCGACCACCGGATCGGCTGCCTCGGCCGGACCGACCGCGTCCGCCAGACCAGCAACGGAGGCAGAGGCAGAGGCGGCCGTGGCCGTGCCCCGTGCCGCCGGGGCGGGCAGTGCGGCCCGGTCCAGTTTGCCGTTCGGGGTCAGCGGCAGCCGATCCAGGACGACCCAGTCGGCCGGCAACATGGCCGAGGGCAGGCTGTGGGCCAGATGCTGACGTAGGTCCGCCGGCTCAGGTGTGGTCGTGCCGCGAGGCACCAGGTACCCGACCAGCCGAGGCTCCTCGGCGGCGGCTTCGGCCAGGAGCACCGCCGCCTCGGCCACCGCCGGATGCTCCAACAGTCGAGTGGTGACCTCACCCAACTCGATCCGATGCCCCCGGATCTTCACCTGGTCGTCGGTGCGGCCGAGGAAGTCGATCCGCCCGTCCGGCAGCCACCGACATCGGTCCCCGGTGCGGTAGAGCCGACCATCCGACGACCCGAACGGATCCGGTCCAAAGCGCTCGTCGGTCAGGTCGGGCCGCCCCAGGTAGCCGGCGGCCAAGCCGAGTCCACCCAGATACAGCTCGCCAGGCACCCCGATCGGCACCGGCCGCAGCTCATCGTCCAGCAGGTACGCGCGGGTGTTGACGACCGGCCGACCGATGCTCACCTCGTCCGGCTCAGCGGGGATCTCCGCGAAGGTGGCGTAGATGGTGGCCTCCGTCGGGCCGTACCCGTTGATCAGGCGGGTGACCCGGGCCCGCAGGTCGCGGGCCAGCGGAACCGGCAACGCCTCGCCGCCAGTGACCGCCACCAGCGGCTCCGGAGCCAGCCGGCCGTCGGACCGATTCGGCGACCCGCCCAGGTCGGCCGCCAGCAACACCCGCCATCCCGACGGGGTTGCCTGCACGTGGGTCACCCCGCTGTCGCGGACCAGCCGCAACACGCCGGCACCATCCAACGCACTCACCGAGGAGGCGACCACCACCCGACCGCCGGTGGTCAACGGCAGGAACAGCTCCACGCCGGAGATGTCGAACGACAGCGAGGTGAGGTTCAGCCAAGCGTGCTCCGGCCGGCTGTCCAGCAGGTCCCGCATGGCCAGCATTGTGTTTGCCAACGAGCCGTGCCGGACCGCGACGCCCTTCGGCCGTCCCGTCGAGCCCGACGTGTACAGCACGTAGGCGAGGTCGTCGGGGGTCGGCGGCTTCTCCTCGCGGGCCGGTGCCGGCCCGTTACCCAGCTCGACCTGGTCGAGGGCGAGAACCGAGAGCCTCGGGTCCAGCCGGGTGGCCGTCTCGGTGGTGGTGACCACCAGGACCGGGTCGGCGTCGTCGAGGATGAGCGTCTGCCGGGCTGGCGGATAGCCCGGGTCGACCGGTACGTACGCCGCCCAGCACCGCAGCACGGCCAGCAGCGTCACCACCGCCGACCAGGACCGGTCCAGGGCGACCGCGACCCGCGAACCGGTGCCGACGCCCCGCTGCCGGAGCAGCCCGGCCAGCCGGGCGCTGGCGGCGTCGAGTTCGGCGTAGCTCAACCTCCGGTCACCGTCGACCACAGCCACCGCGTCCGGCGTCTCCCGAACCCGGGCCGCGAACAGGCCGGGCACGGTGGCGCTGCCGGGATACGGCCGGTCGGTCCCACTCCAGTCTTGTAGCTGTTCGAATTCGTCGGCGGGCAGGATCGGCAGGTCGGCCACCGACCGCTCCGGGTCGGCGACGACAGCGGCCAGCAGCGTACGGAAATGGCCCCCGATCCGGGCCACTGCCTCGGTCGGAATGGCCGCCGGACTGTGCTGGAGGCTCACGGTCAGCCCGGCCGGGGAGTCCACCATCTGAATGTGCAGCGCGTTGCGGGCGGCTCCGCTGAACAGGCTCCACTCGACGCTGCTCGCCACCCCGGGGAAGGTCGGCTCCGGTGCCCGACGGCGGTAGCCGACCGAGACCGGGGTCAGTGCGGGTGCCGGCCGCAGCCCAGACACCGCATGGGCCAGCGGCACCGCACGGATCCGGTACAACTCCCGCAGTTGGGCCCGGACAGCCTGCGCATGGGCTCGGAACGTTCCGGTGGCCTCGGCGACCCCGACCGGCAGCTCGTTGACGAAGAGTCCGATGTGGTCGGCCTGCTCCGGGGTACGGGTGGACAGGCCGACGCCCACCGGCGTGCCCCGGTTGCCGTACCTCGCCAGCAGGGCGTGCACCACGGCGAGCAGCAGCTCGAACCGGGTCACGCCGAGCGAGGCGGTGGCCCGGTCCAGTCCGGCGACGAGTTCGGCCGGTAGGTCGAGGTCGACGGCCGCCCCGGGTTCCGCGCCGGTCGGTAGCCGGCGCAGGCCGGGCAGGATCACCCCGCCCGGGCCGGACCAGTGCTGCTGCCAGTACGCGAGGGCCACTGACAGTTCCGCGTCGACCCGGTCCCGCTCGGCTGCCGCGTGTGCGGCGTACCCGGCTGGTAGTGGCCCGAGGTCGACCTGCTCGCCAGCGCGTTCACCGCCGGGGCGGACGGCGCCGGGGCGGACGGCAGCGGGGCGGACGGCAGCGGCGTACGCGGTGGCCAGATCCCGGGCCAGTACGTCCTTGGACATGCCGTCGAAGACCAGGTGGTGGGCGGTGACCAGCAGCAGGTGCCGCCCGTCGGTGCCGGTGATCAGGGTGAACCGGGCCAGTGGGCCGGTACGCAGGTCGTGGGGACGGGCGAGTTCCTCGGCGATCCGTTCCTCGGTCAGCTCTCCGAAACCGACCTTCGGTTGATCGTCGGCCGGGGCCAGCCGGGGCGTCCCGTCGGCGTCCACGACGATCCGGGTGCCCAGCACCTCGTGTCGGGCGATCACCGCCTGGCACGCCTCGACCAGCGCCGCCCGGTCCAGGTCGGCGGTGAACCGGATGCCGAGCGCCATCTGGTACGCCGTACCGGCCACACCGGCCTGCTCGGTGAACCAGACCGCGTGCTGCGCGTACGTCGCCTCGGCGATGCCCACGTGCCCTCCCATATCGGGGTTTCCCTCAGTTGTCATCAGTTGTCGAACTGGCTGGTCAGTTGTCGTTTAAGGACCTTGCCGCCGGCGTTGCGGGGTAGCTGGTCGAGTAGCAGCACCCGGGCCGGGAGTTGGTAGTCGGCGAGCCGGCCGGCGAGGAAGCCGCGCAGTGCCGGCAGGGCCAGCTCGGCCGGTGGGGTGTCCGGACGGGGCACCACCACAGCGGCCACTGCGGACCCCAGCACCGGGTGCGGTAGGCCGACCACCGCCACCTCGGCAACGTACGGATGTTCGTGCAACGCGGCCTCGACCTCCAGTGAGGAGATCTTGAAGGCCCCGGACTTGATCACGTCCTCGTGCCGGTCGGACAGATAGAGGTAGCCGCCGTCGTCGAGCCGGCCGATGTCGCCCATCCGGACCCAGCCGTCGCGGAAGGTGGCCCGGTTGGCCACCTCGTCCTGGTAGTAGGCCCGGGAGTGCGGGGCCCGCAACCAGACGTCGCCGATGGTCCCGGTGGGCAGCGGATTGCCGTCGGCATCGGCGATCCGGAGCTGACCGTCGACCGCCCGACCCACCGCGTCCCGTCGGGCCGGGTCGAAGATCATGACCGTCTGCGCCGGTGCCGCCTCGGTCGAGGTGTAGTAGTTGACGATCGCCGCCTCGGGAAAGGTTGCCGCCAGCCGGGCGGCCACCGCCGGGGCCAGCGGCGCGGCGGTCGAGCCGATCAGGTGTACGCCGGCCAGCTCCCGGCCGGTCAGCGCCCCGGAGTCGAGCAGTTCGATGGCCATGGACGGCACCACGAAGACCGTGCCCACCCCGGCCGACTCGATCAGTCGGGCGAACCGGACCGGGGTGAACCGAGGCAGGGTCAGCGCGGTCGGCTTGGAAGTGAGCGCGTTGAACAGCATGGTCTGCCCGGCGTTGGTGCCGATCGCGAAGGCGTGCAGGAACCGTTCCGAGTGGGCCAGGGCCAGCCGGCGCGGGTGGCTCGGCACGCCGACGGTCAGGTTGGCGTGGCTGGCCGCGACCCCCTTCGGTCGGCCCGTGGTACCCGAGGTGTAGAGGATCTGGGCCAGGTCACCGGGGCGTACCGGTGGGAGATCCGTCGCCGCGGTGCCGCCGTTGTCGACACTGGCCAGCAGGTCGGCCAGGGACCGGACCGGTACGCCCGCCGGGGCGGCCGGTGGCGAGGTGTCACCGCCGTACAGGACGAGCCTGGCGGCGCAGTGCTCCAGTGCGTACCGGAGTTGCCCGTCGGCGAGCCGGTCGGAGAGTGGTACGGCGACCGCCCCCGCCCGCAGCACCCCGCAGTACGCCACCGCGAACTCGGTCCAGTCCCGGGCCCCGAACACCAGCCCGACCCGGTCGCCGGGCCGTAGCCCGGCCTGGCCCAGTGCGGTGGCGACGGCGGTCGCCCCGGTCTCCCAGTCGGCGAAGGTGAGCCGGGCGAGCCCGTGCACCTCGATCGCCACCCGGTCGGGGTGCACAGTGCATCGCCAGGTCAGTAGCTCCGGCACGGTCCGGGCAGCCGGTACGGTGCGTCGCCCGGTAGTCGTCGAGGCCATCTCAACCCACCTTCCGTCCAGCCATCGGCTGAGCGATGGTCGGCTGAGCGATGGTCGGCTGAGCGACGGTCGGTTGTCCGACCGAGGCGGCCCGGGCCCGGCGGGTCTCAATGCCGACGAGGTCGTCCGGTGGCGCGTCCGGCACCTGGTTGTCGAAGGTGGCCAGGGTCCGGGTACGCAGCGACACCACGGCGGTGAGCGCGATGCAGAGCCCGAACACCACGTAGAGCAGGCCGATGCCCCGGCCGGGGCCGACGCCGATCACCGCGCCGACGGTGGGAGCGAGCGCACCCCCGGGCAGCAGCAGCGGTTCCAGGGCCCGGGTGGCCATCGGAGCGATGACTCCCCAGCCCAGCGGCATGGTCGACCAGGCGACCATCTGGTTGAGCGCGAACACCCGACCGTGGAACCGGGGCGGCACCTTGGTCTGGATGATCGTGTTGTAGACCCCGTTGACGATGCCGAGCGCGAGGTACATGCCGAAGGCCCCGGCCCCGATCAGCAGGAGATTCGGGCGTAGGCCGGTGACCACACAGGCCACCGCGACACCCAGGGTGCCGAGGAGCACGGCCCGCATCCGATTCCGGCGCGGTCCACCCCAGACGAGCATCACCAGCCCGCCCACGGCCGCGCCGACGCCGCCGGTGAGCGCGATCTGTGCCACCTCGGGCAGCTCGGCGAAGCCCAGCACGAGTGGCGAGAGCAGGTACAACACCGGGAACAGGAACAGGTTCAGCGCGGCGAAGAAGACGAGCATCGTCCGGAACTCGGGCCGCCGCCACGAGTAGCGCAGCCCACCGACGATCTCCTCGCCGATTCCCTCACGGCGTTGCAGGGCGAGGGTGTGGGGGAACTTGACGACCAGCAGCACCCCGATCGCGAAGAGGTACGCGAACACGTCGATGACCATGATCCCGGTCAGGCCGACGGCCTCCAGCAACGCGACCGCGATCAGGGGTACCAGGAACTGGGTGAGGCCGGTGGCGGTCTGTGCCAGCCCGTTGGCGTGCCCGAGGAAGCGTTTCGGCACCAGTTGCGGTACGGCGGAGACGAAGGCGAGGCGTTGGAACGCCAGCGCGACGGAGAGCCAGCCGACCAGCAGGTAGAAGTGCCAGATCTCGGCCCGGTCGGTGAGCAGCAGACCCGCCATGACCGCCTTCGCGCTACCAGCGGCGAGGCTGGCCAGCAGCATGATCCGCCGTCGGCTGGTCCGGTCGATCAGCGCCCCGGCCACCGGGGCGACGACCAGGCCGGGGAGCAAACTGAGGATGGCGAAGAGGGCGAACCGGGCCAGTGAGCCGGTCTCCATATAGATCCACAGTGGTACGGCGAAGTTGGTGAGCGCCGTACCCGTGGTGGTGATGATCTGGCCGGCCGCGACCATGCCGAAGCGGCGCATGCTGGGCTGCGGACCGGCAACAGCCGGCGTACGCGCCGATGTCGATGTCGATGCCGGCTGGCCCGGCCGTTGGTCGGAGACGTCGGCCAACCGCCACGCGGGCTCCGCCGCGGCGGCAGTTGCCGCATCAGTCGCCGCAGCCGTCGTATCAGGGGCCGGCGCACCTATCCGGGACGGCGGCTCGCTGAGCCGGTGGTGGACCGTCGTGACTATCTCGGCCAGCTCCTCGGCACGGTACTTGAGGAAGTAGTGGCTACCCTCGTCGATCACGGCCAGCGCGGTCCGGTCGGTGAGGAAGTGCCACTCCCGAAACCGTTCCTCGTAGTAGTCCGTGCTCCGGTCACGGTCACCCGCCACCGAGATGATCGGTGAGCGGAGCGCGGCCACCCGCTGCTGCATCAGGCCGGTGAAGTAGTCCTCGGAGACGCGAGCGTCGTGCCGCATCGCCCGGATGAGGAAGGCGACCTCGTCCGAGTCGAGTGAACCGATCGACGTGCCCTGGGCCTGCAACCAGGTGCGGTAGATCCGGTCGCTGCGGATGTGCTCGGCCAGGCGCAGCCGCAGCAGCGGACCGAAGACGCCACCGGCCGGTCGCCCGAATGGGAAGACCGCGCCGAGGTAGACGGCTACCAGGTCCCGGCCGGCCGCCTCCAGCAGGCGGGCCACCTCGACCGCCAACGCGCCCCCCGGGCCACAGTGGCCGTACAGGATCACCGGCCCGTCGACCCGGTCGAGGATCTCCGCGACCACCGTCGCGGCCACCTCCTCGATCGGTGCCGGGTCGTCGGCCAGTCCGACATCGTGCCCGGGTACGGCCACCGAGAGGAGCCGGTAGCCGGCCGGCAGCGCGTCGGCCAGCGGCTGGTAGACCACGGCGCTACCACCGCCGTACGGGACACAGACCAGGGTGGCGATCCGCTGGGCGGCCGGCCCGGGGGCGGTCAGTTCATGCAGCAGGCCGCTGCGGTCGATCTCGTCGGTGGCCAGCAGCGCGGCGAGTTCGCGTACCGTCCGGTGCCGGAACAGGTCCATCACACTGACCACCGGGCCGGTGCCGCCCTCGGTCGCACCCGGCAACTCCCGGCGTAGCCGGGCCACCACCTGGGTCGCCAGCAGCGAATGCCCGCCCAACTCGAAGAAGTCGTCGGTCGCCCCGACCTTCGCCACCCCGAGCACGCTCTGCCAGATCCCGGCGATCAGCGTCTCGACCGGCCCGACCGGTTCGACCTGCCCGCCGGTCGACGGCTCGTCGCTCGGCTCGGGGAGCGCCCGGCGATCCACCTTGCCGTGCTCCTGCAACGGCAACCGGTCCAGCCAACAGAACCGGCTGGGCACCATGTGGTCGGGCAGCCGCTCGCCGAGCAGCCGACGCAACTCGCCAGGCTCCGGATCGCCGACCACTTGGTCGCCAGCGTCCGAGCGGTCAGGCTTTGCGCCGAGGGGCGCTGGCATCCGCTCCAGGTATGCCACCAGCCGCTCGTCCCGCAGCAGCACCACGGCCTGCTGCACCCCCGGGCAGTCCCGCAGGGCGGCTTCCACCTCGCCCAGCTCCACCCGATACCCGCGGATCTTGACCTGGTGGTCCCGCCGGCCCAGGAACATCAGCTGCCCGTCCGCGCGCCACCGGCCCAGGTCGCCCGTGCGGTAGAGGCGGTCGCCCGGTGCGCCGTACGGGTCGGGCATGAACCGCTCGGCGGTCAGCGCGGGACGATGCAGGTAACCCCGAGCCAGCCGGTCGCCACCGAGACAGATCTCGCCCGGCACCCCGATCGGCACCGGTCGGAGCTGCGCGTCGAGCAGGTACACCCGGGCGTGCGGCATCGGCCGCCCGGTCGGCACTAGGCCGCCACCCCGCTCGTCTGCCGCCACCTGGTACGTGGTGACGCCGACCGTCGCCTCGGTGGGCCCGTAGTGGTTGAAGACCTGAGCCGGGCCGGCCGCCGCCAGCTCGGCAGCCCAGGACAGGTCGGCGGCCTCACCACCGAGGATCAGGGCGCGGGCGGGCAGGAGTGCGCCGGGTTCGACGTCGGCGGCGAGTGCCCGCAGGTGCGAGGGAGTGATCTTCAGGTAGTCGATCCGGTGCCGGTGCAGCTCTTCGGCGAGTTCGGCTCCGGTGCACCGACGCGGCACCAGATGCACCGTTCCGCCGGTGGCCAGCGCGAGATAGAAGATGGTGACGCTGAAGTCGAAGGAGAGCGACGACAGCAGCGCGTAGCGGCCGGCCGGGACCACGTCGAGCCGGGTGGCCACCCCGTCGAGGTAGCGGAGCACCTGCCGGTGCGCGACCGCCACTCCTTTCGGCGTACCGGTGGAGCCGGAGGTGTAGATGACGTAGGCGAGGCCCCCGCCGGTGGCACGCGGTCCGCCGACCGGCGTTTCCGGGCACCGGCCGACCTCGTCGACGACCTGGTCCAGGCAGATCGGTTCGGCATCGGCCAGTGAAAGCTGTGCCCGTAGCGAGCTGTCGGTCAGCACTACCGTGGGCCGGGCGTCGGCGAGGATCATGGCGAGCCGGGCCGGCGGCTGCTCGGCGTCGAGCGGCAGGTACGCCCCACCGGCGCGGAGCACGCCGAGCAGTGTCACGGCGAGTTCCACGGTCTGGTCCAGGCAGACGCCGACCACCGAGTCCGGGCCGACACCGCGACTACGCAGGTAGTGGGCGAGCTGGTTGGCCCGCCGGTCCAGCTCCCGATAGGTGACCGAGTCCGGGCCGCTGACCACGGCCAGCGCCTCGGGCGTCGTGGCGGCGTACGGGGTGACGAGGTCGGCCAAGCTGGTCGACGTACCGGTCACCGGGGTGACCGCCTCCGGCGCGTCGCCAGGGGTGCCGAAGCCGAGCACCCGGGCCTGCTCATCGGGCCCGAGCAGGTCCAGGTCGACCAATGGCAGGTCCGGTGCCGCCAGCGCGGCCCGCAACAGGGCCCGGTAGTGGTCGGCCAGTCGCCGCACCGTCTCGGCGTCGAACAGGTCGGTGTTGTAGACGAACATCGCCCGCAGGTCGTCGTCGGTCTCGTTGACGTATAGCGATAGGTCGAAACGCGCGGCGGCGGTGTCGGTACCGAAGCCCTCGGTGACCAGGTCCGCCGGCCATCGGCTGCCGGTCCGGGCGTAGTTCTGGAGGGTGAAGAGCACCTGGAAGACCGGGGCACGGCTGACGTCCCGGGCAATGTTCAGTTCCTTGACCAGCCGCTCGAACGGGACCTCCTGGTGGCTCAACGCCCGGACCACTGTGGTGCGGTTACGCCGGAGCAGGGCGCCGAAGCTGGGCTCCGTACCGGGGGTGTGCGCCGTAGCACCGGTCGGGGAGAGGTCGGCGCGCAGCGCGAGGGTGTTGACGAAGAGGCCGATCAGGTTCTCCAGTTCGGGGACGACCCGACCGGCGACCGGTGAACCGATGGCGAAGTCCCGCTGCCCGCTGTAGCGGAACAGCAACGCCTGGAGACCGGTGAGCAGCGTCATGTAGAGCGTGGCCCGGTGGGTACGGGAAAGCCGGCGTAGTCCAGCGGTGAGTTCGGCATCGAGCTGGAACCGGTGGGTGTCGCCCGCGTAGGACTGCACGGCCGGCCGGGGCCGGTCGGTCGGCAGCTCCAGCGGCGGTACCCCGGCCAGCGCCGAGGTCCAGTAGTCGAGTTCGCGCTGGGCGGCCGGCCCGTTCATCCGGTCTCGCTGCCAGGCGGCGTAGTCGATATACCGGACGGTGGGGGCGGGCGGTGCGGGTCGGGCATCGCGTAGTGCGCCGTAGAGCGTCGCCACCTCGCCGAGGAGCAGGTCCAGCGACCAACCGTCACTGACGATGTGGTGCATGCCGACGTGCAGCACGTGATCGGTGTCGGTCAGCCGGATCAACAGCGCGCGCAGCAGCGGGGCGGTGCCCAGGTCGAACGGGGTCCGTACCGCCTCGGCCACCAGGGCGCGGGCGTCGGTCTCGTGTGCGGCGGTGGCGAGGGTGACCGGTACGCGTACCCGGTCGGCCACCTCCACCAGCGGTTCGCCCCGGTCGTTCTCGGTGAAGCGCAGTCGCAGGCTGTCATGCCGCTGCGCGGCGGTGTCGATGGCGGTCTGCAGCAGGTCGCTGTCCAGAGGTCCGATCAGTCGAACCGTGGCATGTACGAGGTATCCGGCCGTGCCGGGGGTCAACTGTTCGGTGAACCAGATTCGTTCCTGACCGAACGATAACGACGGAGTTTGCCCGGTTGGGGGAATGTTCCCTTGTGGCGGGATCGGCGCAGCCCGCAGCGGAATGTCGACATTGGTCACGCGGCTGCCTTCTCGCTTTGGCGACGGGAGATGAGCAGTCTGCCGGCTTACGTCGAAGTAGCGGAATCGCCTGAACGGTGCACTGCGGAGAGCCCGAACGATCGATTACCGGGGTAGCTTGCCGGCATACCGTCAGGAATGCGATTCACGGATGCCGTAGTGCCACGTGAGTGGGCCACGGAAAACCTGGCCTTTGCGGAGTTTCGCGGAAACCGGACGGAGCCCGCGCCACTTACCTGGGCGCAGCAGGTGATGTGGCGCGCTGCTGCTCTCGATACCTCGAAGCGACACCACCTGTTCATGAATCTCCGGCGGACGGTACCCGTCTCCATTCGGCTGCGGGCCGACCTGGCCAGCGTGACCCGAGCGATCGGCGTACTGGTCAGCCGGCATGGGTCGCTGCGCACCCGGGTCAGCTCCGTCGATGGCGTGGCGCAGCAGGAGACGACCCCGGCCGGTTGGCTGCCACTGCTGGTCACCGAATCCGCCGGGGACGGTGCCGAGGCCGCGCAGGCGCTGGCCGGGCGACTCGGTGACGTCGCGTTCGACCACGCGGCCGAATGGCCGCTCCGGGTTGGCCTGGTGCTGGTCGATGGTCAGGTACGGCAGGTGGTGCTCGTCTTCAGCCACTCCACCGTGGATGCCTACGCGGCCGAGGTGGTGTTGCGTGACCTGCGGCTGATCCTGTTGCGCGGCGCGATCGCAACTCCACCCGGGCCGCAGTCGGTGCAGGTCGCCCGGGACCAGGACGGGATGGACCGCTATCGTTCGGAGCGGTCGGTGGCGTACTGGATCCGGCAGTTCGGCCGCCTGCCCGAAGAGCCGATGGAGCCGACCTGTCCGGAGCTTGCCCTGCGGCTGCACCGGGGAGTGTTGGTCTCTTCGGCGCTCGACACCGCTGTCCGGATGATCGCGGCCCAACACCAGGTCAGTGTCTCCGCGGTGCTGCTCGCCGGGGTGACGGCGCTGGCGGCGGGAGAGAGCGGACGCGAGATCTGCGGTTTGTTCAACATGGCACATAATCGTTTCCGGACCGAGTACGCGAATGCCGTGGCAAATCTGGGGCAGATCGGATTTTGTGTCCTCGACCTGGCCGATCGGCCGAGCTTTGTTGACCTTTTGTCTCGAGTGTGGCGGGCTTCCCTGGACAGCTATCGGCACGCCTACTATGCGCCGACGGTGATGCGGGGAAGATTTGAGGGGCTAGGGTACGAATACGATACTGCGTTTCTTCCGCACTACTATTTCAACGACGTCCGACTGTCGGGCGGAGGGGACGTCGAGACGGTGTCGATGACCCAGAGTGAACTGCGCGCCGAAATGGGGCGTAGCGCCTTTTCCTGGACCAGAGGATTGGACCGGGCATCCTGGCACCTGCTGACCCATGTCACCGACGAGCCGGGCGCGGTCGGGATCACCCTCAGCATCGACACCCGATTCCGGCCACCGGAGTCGGTGGAGCCGTTCCTGCGGAACCTTGAGGAGCTGCTGGTCACGGCGGCGTTCCACGACGTGCGCTGGCCGTGGCTACCGAGGTAGTCGGCAGCGACAACACCGTCCGGTCTCCGATCTTGAACAGCCAAGATCGAGACGTATGCTGAGAGATGCAGAATTCCCGGTCGACCGTCCCCCGCAGACTTGACCCGGCGGTGCCGGCGTACGCGGACTTCCACGGTGAACGGGCGACGACCGCGCCGCTCACCTGGGGACAGCGGGCCATGTGGCGTTCCGTGGCGGAGTTCGAGGAGCAGGAGAACTTCCTCAACCTGCGCCGTGTCGTCGCCGTACCCCGACGGGTCGAGGCGGACGTTCAGACAGTGAGCCGGGTGATTGGCCAGCTGGTCGGGCGGCACGAGTCGCTGCGTACCCGGGTCGAAGCCGTCGATGACGAACTGCGTCAGCGGACCTTCGCCACCGGGCGGATACCGCTACTGGCCCATGCCGTACCCGACGGCGACGCCGACCCCGAGGGCCGCTGCACCGCGCAGGATCTGGCCGACCGGCTGGGGGAGCCGCGATTCGACCACGCCGACGAGTGGCCGCTGCGGGCCGCCCTGGTCACGGCTGCCGACCGGGTACGGCAAATCGTGCTCGTGTTCAGCCACTCCACCGTGGACTTCCACGCCGTCGAGATCATTCTGCGGGACCTGCGGCTGCTCCTGCTGCGGGGGAGACTGACCACCGATCCCGGCCTCCAGTCGGTCGATGTGGCCCGGCGTGAACAGCAGGTCGAACGACGACGCTCGGACAGGGCAATCGCCTACTGGGTACGACAGTTCCGGCACCAGCCGCCGGGCATGCTCACCACGGCGGGCCCGGAACTCACTCCCCGATACCGGAAGGGCTCGCTGGCCTCTCCGGTTATCGACAGCGCCACCCGGCTGATCGCCGCCCGACACCGGGTCAGCACCGGCACCGTCCTCCTCACGGCGATAGCCGCCGCCTCCACCGCGATCAGCGGAGAGTCTGGCTGCGGGATCGTCACGATGGCGAACAACCGCTTCCAGCCGGCGTACGACGACGCGATCAGCAAGCTCAACCAGCTCGGCTTCTGCGCCCTGGACCTGACCGACCAGCCAAACTTCACCGAGCTGCTGTCCCGGACCCGGCAGGCGTCGCTGGACGGCTACCGGCACGCCTACTACGACCCGGCCGAGATGCAGAACGCCTTCGCCCAGTTGGGGCTGGACTTCGGCACGGTGCTGGCACCGTACTGCTACGTCAACGACATCCGACTGCCCCGCGAGGCACAGACAGCTACGGCCGGCCCGGACGAGGCGACGGTACGGGCGATGCGGGCGGCGACGACGTTCACCTGGACGGAGGCGTTCGACCGGTTCGCCTGGCGCTGCCGAATCCAGGTGGTCGACGCGCCCGGTGCGGTCGAGCTGGTGACCACCGCCGACACCCGCTACCTGCCGCCCGACCAGGCGGAACGTTTTCTGCTCGACATCGAGGAACTGCTGGTCGACGCGGCCTTTGCCGAAGGCACCCGGGCCGACTTGAGTTAGGAACGGCAGCCCGGATTGAGTTAGGAACGGCCCGGATTGAGCTAGAAACCGTCCATGATGCGGTTCTCCCAGGCCCAGGCGGTGATCTCGACCCGGTTACGCACCCCGAGCTTCGTCTGGATGCCGGAGACATGACTCTTGACGGTGCTCAGGGAGATGAACAGCTCGGCAGCGATCTCCTGGTTGGTACGACCGCGGGCTATCGTCCTGACCACCTCCAGCTCCCGATCAGACAGGGGCGGTACGGGTCTGCGTCCAGCCGGCACGGCCGCACGTGTCAGGTGGCGGAGCAGGCGCAGCGTGATCGAGGGCGAGACCAGCGCATCGCCGTTGTGGGCCGCGCGTACCGCCTCGACGAGGAGAGCCGGCCCGGCGTCCTTGAGGATGAAGCCGACCGCACCGCCGAGCAGCGCGCCGTAGACGTACTCGTCGAGGTCGAAGGTGGTGACCACGATGACCCGCAGCGGATCGACCACCCCCGGCCCGGCCAGGGCACGGGTCACCGCGATGCCGTCCAACATGGGCATCCGGATGTCGACCAGGCACACGTCCGGGCGTAGCCGCTTGGCTTGGTCGATGGCGTCCACACCGTCCA
The DNA here is from genome assembly GCF_053590565.1 of Micromonospora sp. NPDC003197. Lineage (NCBI taxonomy): Bacteria > Bacillati > Actinomycetota > Actinomycetes > Micromonosporales > Micromonosporaceae > Micromonospora > Micromonospora sp. NPDC003197. Next base: position 124,918 of record NZ_JBSFTE010000019.1, read on the forward strand.
CGGCCTCGGCCACCACGCTGATGTCGGGCTGGTTCTCCAGGATCAGCCGTAGGCCGCTACGTACCATCGCCTGGTCGTCGGCGACCAGAACGCGGATGCTCATCGCGCTCCCTTGGATGTGGCCGCTGACAGAGACTCGCCACGAGGAGTTTCCGGCGGTACGGGCAGCGTGGCCAGTACGGCCCAGCCCGCGTCCGGACGGGGACCGGCGTGCAACGTGCCGCCGAGCGTCTGCAGCCGCTCCCGCATTCCGATCAGTCCATAGCCACTGCGGTGCGGATACCGGACGGTGGCCGGCGCGGCATCGTCGACGACCTCGATGATGATCGTCTCCGGCCCCTGTTCGACGGTGACGGCGACCGACCGGGCCTGTGGTGCGTGTCGTGAGATGTTGGTCAGGGACTCCTGCACGATCCGGTACACCGTGCTGGTCAACTCGGGTGGCCAGGACATGTCGTCCACCGGCTTGCGCAACTGGATTGTCGGGCCGCCGTACCGGCTGAAACGTTCGATCAGATCGCTGAGCTGTTCGGGACCGGGAGAGGCGGGAGCGGCGTCGTCGGTGTCCCGCAGCAGGCCGACCACCCGACGCATGGCGGCGAGCGCATCGGAGCCGGCGACCTCGATACCCGCCAGGGAGCTGACCAGCTTCGCGGAGTTTCCGCTGGCGACGAGCTGTCCGGCCTGGGCCTGCAACACGATACCGGTGATGTGGTGGGCGACGATGTCGTGCAGCTCCCGGGCCAGCGCCAACCGTTCGTTGCGACGAATCTCCTCGGCCGTCTGGTGGCGATGCTGGTCGATCAGCCGCAGCACCACACCAGCGGCGATGGCACCGAGCCAGGCCAGGGCGAGCAGTACCACGATGGTCTTGAACCCTCCGGAGATCCAGCAGCCGATGACGACGGCGAGGCCACCGGCCGCGATGCCGCCGGCCCAGGGCAGGGGCAGGCTCCGGATCGCCGACCCGATCAGCACCGCCAGGGCCAGCGCGGCGACCGGCCCGGGTTCCTGCGGCAGATGGGCGATCTCGGCGACGGCGATGGCGGCTGCGGCGACGACCAGTCCAGCGATCGCCACCCAGGCCCGGTGGACCCGGCGGGCCAGGGCGAGTAGCCACATTCCCAGAGCTGCGGCGGCGTCGAAGAGCGCGTAGCCGCCGCCCCAGGTGTCGCCGATCATGAAGGCGGTGAGGGCCAGTCCCAGGACGGCCACCAGGCTGAAGCCGACGTCGAACGCCATTGCGGTCCATCGTGTCGACCGGATCGAAGTGCCCATGCGGTCCAGGCTAGGAGAACATCGGACCGGCTGAACCGGTCAAAAGTACGGTCACCAGACGGGCCAATCCCGCTTTGGACCGATGCCGACCGAAGACCCGGTTCGCAGGATGATGCCCATGCCACATGCAGATTCCCATCCGGTACTACAAGCCGAGGGGCTGACCAAGCGTTACGGTCGCCGTGCGGCGCTGGCCGGCTGCAACCTGAGCGTCCCGCGTGGGCGAGTTGTCGGCCTGGTCGGCCCGAACGGCGCGGGCAAGTCCACGTTGTTGCAGTTGGCGGGCGGGTTGATGACGCCGACGGCGGGGAGCCTACGGGTGCTGGGATCCCGCCCCGCAACCAACGCGGCGCACCTGGCCAAGGTCGGGTTCGTCGCCCAGGACACCCCGGTCTATGCCTCGTTGACGGTCGCCGAACACCTACGGATGGGCGCGAAGTTGAATCCCTCCTGGGACCAGGGGCTGGCCGAGCGGCGGATCGGGCAGGCGGGGCTGAACCCGAAGCAGCGCGCCGGACGGCTCTCCGGCGGTCAACGCGCACAGCTGGCGCTGACCGTCGCCGCCGCCAAACGCCCCGAGCTGCTGATCCTCGACGAGCCCGCCGCCGCCCTGGACCCCCTGGCCCGCGACAGCTTTCTGCAGACGCTGGCGGAGTTCGTCACCGAGTTGGGCGCCAGCGCCGTACTCTCCTCACACCTGCTCAGCGACGTGAAACGGGTCTGCGATTACCTGATCGTGTTGTGCGCCTCCCGGGTAGAGCTCGCCGGTGACGTCGACGAACTACTGTCCCGGCACCACTGGCTGGTCACGCCCCGGGGGGAGCTGGACCGGGGCGAACTGGACCGGGCACCGTTCGGAATCGAGGTCATCAGATTCCTCCGTGGATACTGCGGCCTTCAGGCCGGAGAGGAAGCGGACTCCTGCGGAGCAGGTCAGGGGTAGCCGATTCGCCGTCGAGG